>NZ_LUGJ01000021.1:0-129974 GCF_001682955.1 Megasphaera sp. DISK 18 | reverse complement strand
TCAAAGAAGTACATGGATATAAACACCTCTACGGATTTGATGTAGAGAATCTTCTTGACTGATTTTACTTATATCGAGATTCAGACATTTTCGAAAAATATTTGACAGTACCAACTATTACAAGCCAATTATCAGGATAAAAGCAAAAGAAGTAACCCCAATTAATCAAACAAGCTTTAATCGGTTCCCAAAAAATAAAAAAGATGCCCATAGCGACGCTACAGACATCTAACAAAAGGACTCAACTAGCCTAAGGCTTCCAGCCTGGTTTATAGATATCATTTTTTCCCATATGTCCCAAGAGACTATCTTTCATTGCTGTGAATCGCATTATAAATTCAGTCCCAGATCGGCCTTTCAAGGGAGATAATAAGGTTTTTATACATAACTTTAAAAGTACAATCGGATAATGCGTAGGAAAATGTTTCTTGAAAAAGATCAAATCATTTCTCATCCCATAATACAGTTTCCAGCTTAATTGCCAATTTTCCAAATCAACATCATGATGAATGAAAAACTCTGGCAAACAAATCAATTTCCCTATGCAACTCAATCTTTCTTAGGCACACGAATCGCATCTTCTTGCAAGAAAGTATTTAAATCAAATACTTTAGCAAAAGTACGCCAATAATCACTATCATTTTCTATTGATTTAACAATATAGTTCTTATTGGAGCCATTATAAGAATTCACAAATTTCATATAATCTGGACGAGGCATCATAATATCAATATCATCATCCCACGGAATAAAGCCTTTATGCCGAATTGCCCCTAGAAGTGTCCCTCCACAAAGATAATATCGAATAGAATGCTCGTCACAAAATTGAGCTACATCTAATAACATAGATAATTCGAGTTTCTTCATTTGTTCATTATTAATTTTTCCCACTAGACAACTCCCCAATATACAAATTTTATTAACCGCCGGAATTTTTATAATAGTTCACAGCCTTTTTTTTGCAAAAACGCATTTAAATTTTCTGCATTTTCCATCACAACTTGACAAGGGCTCTAATGCATACACGAACTCTCATTGTCTTAAGAATATTGGCCAACCCATAGAAAAAGCTCGCTCTATTAACAGCTTCATATATTTGTCAGTATAGTAAATTTATCGTAAATTATGCGTAAATACCAGATGGTGTTTTAATTATACCATATATCAACTTGTTCGTCAGGTATAAATATGTTATATATAGTAGAGTAATAAATTAATTGCCATATCGAGGAGTATCTCATGTCCAAGAGTGTTTCAAAAAATTATATTTACAACGTCAGTTACCAGCTATTATTATTAATTACCCCTTTTATCACAACACCATACCTCTCGCGAGTGTTGGAGCCGGCCGGTATTGGGACATACAGCTATACCTATTCCATCGTTTCATATTTCATCTTATTGGCCTCTCTCGGCGTCGCCGACTATGCTCAACGGGAGATTGCTTACCAGCAGGATGATCCGCATCTGCAAAGCCGTACTTTTTATGAAGTCACTCTCATACGATTCCTATTGGTCGGCCTCAGTCTCTGTATCTACTATTTTGTAGTTTCAAGCTTTTCCGACAATCATCTGATTTACTGGTATCAAGCGTTGAATATTCTCGCCGTTCTTTTTGATATCTCCTGGTTCTTTCAAGGCCTGGAAGAATTCGGCAAAATCGTATTGCGAAATTTCATCATCAAATTTGCCAGCGTCATTTGCATCTTCGTATTCATCCATCAACCTGAAGATTTAAATAAATTTGTCATCCTTATCGGCATGATGAATATTCTCTCCGGTATTTCTATCTGGCTCTATTTGCCAAAATACCTCGTCCCGGTCCCGCGTCAAGAAATCAAAGCCTTTCGAAATTTTTCCATCATCATCCAAATGTTTTTGCCGCAAATCGCCATTCAGGTCTATACCGTCCTTGATAAAACAATGATTGGCGTCATGACCGGATCGCCTCTGGAAAACGGCTATTATGAACAGGCTGAAAAAGTCGTAAAATTATCCCTGACGATCGTAACTTCCCTTGGCACGGTCATGCTGCCCCGCATTGCTTATGCCTATGCCCACAAGGACTATGAAACCATCCGGACGAATATGATGCGTTCCTATCGCTTTGTCTGGTTCTTGACGCTCCCCATGTTCTGCGGATTCATCGCCGTCAGCAATAACTTCGTTCCTTGGTTCTTTGGGCCCGGCTATGATAAGGTAGTCCCTCTCATGCAGATTCTCAGCGGGCTTGTCATCGCTATCGGCCTCAGCAACGTCACGGGCATACAATACATGCTGCCGACCAATCAGCAAAACAAATTGACGCTGACAGTCATCTGCGGCGCTGTCGTAAACTTTGTACTCAATCTAGTACTCATCCCTATGATGCAGTCTATCGGGGCCGCCATCGCGTCTATCATTGCTGAAATAACGGTAACAGCGGTACAGTTCTACCTCGTCCGTCAAGTCTTTTCTATTTCACAAATTATCCGCTCATCCTCAAAATACCTGCTCAGCTGCCTTATTATGTTCGCTGCAACATATTCACTAAGTCATTACTTGGCCCCCAGTATCGTTCATACAGTTCTTATTGTCGCCGTCGGCTCCTGCCTATATTTCAGCTTCTTATATTTCTTTAAAGATCCCATGTTAATCATGGCAATCGATAAAGTAAAAGGAAAACTACCCCGATAAAAAAATCCCGTCGGATAAAACTCCGACGGGATTTTTCTATATCCAAATTATTTTTGTTGGCCTCTTACAGCCCATAAGGCAAAAAAGATGGTCGCCCCTAAAACACCGATAACAAAACCAATAATAGCAAACTTAATGGCAACTTTCTTCCGATCAACCGAATCTACGACAGGAACGGAAGATTCTTTGCTTACCACTTTAAAGGCTGCATCCGGTCTTACAGCTTTGATAGACTGCTCGCTCTGATTTACGAAATCGTCAATCAATACCTCCCCATGAGTCTTCATATAATCAACATCGGGAGTTACATTGGCATCAAAATGAACGACGAATTGGAGAACATTATCGCGATACGAAAAAACTTGGACGCTTTTTTTGAGTGAATCCATCTGCTCATATTGACTTTTACGAGTCCAAGCACTGTCTATTTTTCCAAAATCAAAGCCACCATTTTCTGCACTGTGAATAAATTGATAATAGTTAGCCGGTGATTCTAAAAAACCCTTGTAGTCAAAATCATCACGAAGCGGAGCTCCCATAGACTGTACCTGAACTGTGCGAACAAATAAATAATCACCGTGTCGATTAGATGCTGCCGTAAAAAAATATTTCATTACGGATAACCCGACTGCGACTAATATGCCAATAATAATAATATACAACCATCGCTTCTTTATTGCGTTACCGACTGTCATTTCACCCTTCATTTGCAATCATTCTCCTTATCTTTCAAAGTATATTTTGAACTAATCAAACAAAGCAATAACCCACACAGCACATAATACCCTAGCTGAGCTGCATTTGAGAAAAAAGCCATAACCAATCCACAAAAAGCCACTAACAAACTAAAAGATCTAAAATCCTTTATCACCTTTTTCGAAGAAATCACCGATTTTATAATAAATCCAATCGGGAAAACAAAAATAAAAAGTCCAATAAGCCCTTGTCTAGCTAATACCCCTGCAAGCTGATTTAGTATAGGATACCCTCCGCCTTTAAGAGCTCCTTTTTCCTTTAAAACCCGCGTCCATAATCGAACTTCAGAATTATTAAGATCCGCCCCCGTAAATTGATCTGCCACATATTCATCTACTAGAATTTGACCTACGCCAAACAGTGGATTATTCAAACCGACTTTCGTCATAGCCATCGTATTAGCCATACGGGCATTATTACTTCTTCTATTTCCTACAATAGAAGTTACATTTTGGCTAACATAGGATTGTACGGTGTTATTGTTTTCTATGTGCACCTTATCATCAATTGAATGGAATTGAAAAGTACAAAGCATTCCAAAAACTACTGCCAAAATCGTACACCCAAAGAATCTTAAAAAAGGTCGCCAGACTGCACGCCGAATCACGAACTGCCACAATATAATAAGCATGATTTCTCCTGAAAACAACGCAATGGCAGTTCTAGCTTTTGACATAACTAGGAGCATAACCATAAACACATACAGTAAAACATAAAACTTATTGGCATATTTTTTTCTATTTATATTAGAAAAAAAGGCATTTGCTAATAAAGGCAACGCCATAGCTAAAAACATACCGAAATAACTAGGTTCAGCAAACAAACTCCTGACTTGTAAATTAGTCCATAATAGAGGCGGCCACCAACCATGGGCCAGTGCAATTTTCATAAATAAGGGATTGATACTGACCAATATCGCCTTGCAGGTATAGCTTCCAAACAGATAGCCGACTTCAATCACAGAGTATGCCCCAATGAAAATACAAAGCACCTTAATTGACCCATAAATATCTCCAAAAGCTTGTTCAAAATCAGCTCTATAAAGATGGTAAATCCACATCGTAACAGCATAGGTAAACAGAAGATTCAGTATACTGGATCGAACTACTAAGAAAGTCAGCCAACCTTTTGTTAATGCCAGTGAATCAATATTACCATACTGACTCAGGTTAAAAAATAAGACACTAAGTTTATCGTCTTTAACAACATCCAAAAGATGATAATACGGATAAGTCTCTATTCCAATAAAGCCGGTAATCAAATACCATACGAAATAAATCGATAAAAAAAACAAGCTATATTTTTCAAATTTGCTCAATCGAATCGGCCGCACTATACTTTCAAAAAGAAAAACGCTGTATCCCAAAAATAAAAACAAAGATGAAATATCGTTTCCAACTAAAGGGAATTTGATAGGGAAATTAATGAACGGCAAAGAAATAATCGTTAATTGCAATATTCGACGCTGAAGCAAAGTAAAATCAAACTTAGCTGGTTGAATTATATTTCCAGTCACCATATAGCAACATCCCTCATTACGTTAAAAATATAATTGGTAATTCTTTCATTTGACAGTCATTATGTTCTAAAAACACATTGAATAATCGCTCCGACATAAACCCAAAACTTCGATTTTGATAAAGGTCATCTTTGGGAGGTATTCTCTTTTCCACTTCAAATAAAACATCGAACAACCATTCCATATATCGATGAAATAATGTTCTACCCATGATAAACATATTATAAGCATAAATCCAATTGCGATGAAAGACTTTACTCCAAGCAGCCTCATAGTCAGGATACTTAGCCAAAAGAACTTTTTTTAATATAACTAGATCTTCTTCATTATGACAACTTACATACTGCTGCTCTACACTCTCATGATGAATTTTCCCACCAAATTTATATTTTTTAGGAACAATAACCTTTCCCTTCTCTAAAGCATGTAATACCTGCTCAGAAACAGCTATATCAGAAAGAGCTAATTTTTCCTTCTCAAAAACAGATTCAAAATAATTACAAAAGTCCTGCTCCATCTTGAAATATCTACGATAATGACATAGTCCAATATACTTATGTCTCTTATCATTTTTCCAAATCCAATATAAGGCGGTTAACTCACAAAACCTATCATTTTTCAAAGAAATATTGTCCCCATCTGCATCAGTAAGGGGCAAAAACACCTTATTGTTCTGAGCATTTACTTGAATAGGATGATAACCATCGACCTCAACAAATTCATAGGGTTTATGCATAGCAATATAAACAGCTATATCTCTCTTATCTATCATACCCACCTCATTCATAATTTTAATGCTATATTTTTAGATAATAATCATATACAAAGAAAATATTTTAAAGAAATTCCATTAGCAGATAAGCATTATAAAAAACACATATCAAGAATACAAAAGAAGTAATCCCAACTATTAAATTTGAGGAATCCCCTCATACGGTATTCTAAGAAATCTAACTATCCATTTTTAGAGACTTTGCCAATTTCCTATTTCATAAAAAATTTATTAGGTCTTTGAATCGAGAAGTTTGCCAATGCGGCCCATCAAGCCATCTTTTCCACCTTTAATAATATACTTGATTTTACGTATTTTATCATCTTCTGAAAGAATTACTTTAACAATATCTTTTATTATAATCTTCACATAAAGATTCTTTACTTCAGGGTACCGCTTCATGACATAAATTCTATTTCTTGTCATATAATATTTTCTTATCGCGTTATGGTTAAAGGTATTATAATGAAAGCCTAAAATCTGATGAAAGGTCTGTCTCCCCAATGAATGTTTTAACAGGATTGAAGGGAATTCTATAATATCATATCCATTTTCCCTAGCTCGATAACAAAACTCATTGTCTACTTCATCAATAAAAAGGTTCTCATCGAAACCACCAATCTTTATGGCAATCTTGATTGGGATAACAGAGCCCGAGGTAATGGCTACTTTGATTTTTTTATGTCCCGGTACAACTGGATCAATTCGTTGATCAAAATTCACTGAGTAAACTCCCACCCGTTGAGACTGGGCTGCCTCCATAGATTCTATAGACTCTCTATATTTTTTCATCATACCCGGAAAGAAATAACTATCCTGATCCATCGTTAAAAGAAAATCAAAATCACTGGCTTCTTTCAAAGCATAATTCATCGCAAAAGCAATTCCCATATTATCTCCAAAAGCTTTATATCTAATCTTGTCATTACGAGAAAACAGTGCTCTTACCGATTCATCAGGATTTTCTGTATTATCCAAAACATATAGAACGTCCAATTCCTCTAAAAAACTTGCAATATTCGACATCACATTTTCATTAGGGTGATACAAAGTAACAACACCGGCTAATTTCATCACTGCTTCTCCTTATAAGCTTGTTTTAGGTCCGTACTGACCTCTTATACCATCAAAAATCCCGCTAATATATCCTCTAAATTTCTTTCCCTTATCATCATCAACCAATAGTATTTTTATAGGTGATTTAATTAAATTTTTAACCCATTTCATAGCCATGTCAGGATAGTTTATCATAACATAAATAGCATTTCTTGCCATATAGTATTGCCGAATAGCATTATGTTCATTATGATTTCGAAAATGTATTCCATATTTTACAATGGGGTTCATCCCACCAATTTGATGCTCCAATCTATATTGATTTACTATGAAGCACAAATACCCAGCTTTCCTGGCACGGTAACAATATTCATAATCCACATAGTCAATGAAAAGTTTCTCAATGAAACTCCCCAACTTTTTCATTATATCCAGATTTATAATCATGCCAGAAGTAATAACTTCCTCCACGACTTCTACGTCTGCTTTTTGATTTTTTTGTTTATATCCATCGTAATTAATCCCTACAATAGCTGCATTTTGAGTCGCATTAAAGATATCATCTGCTTTTTGAATATATCCCATGAAAACCGATTGCTGAAATCGACTGTCTTGATCCATGGTCATTAAGTGAGTAAAATTTTCCTGCATCGCCTGGAATATTCCAGCATTCAAAGCAGAAGCAATTCCTTTATTCCCCCCCATAGAAATGTATGTAACTTGAGGATATTTCTTCAATTTATCGATGATACTTACTGGAGAAACAGAATTATCAATTACATAGAGGCGCTCAGTTAGATTTATATAAGAGAGGATATTATCCAATACCGAGTCATCCGGTTGATATAGAACAACTGCAATCGCCAATTTCATATTTATAGTCTCCTCACGTTTACCTGCCGAGTTTGCGGTAATATCCTTATCATTCCCCGGCTCATTCATCTTGACTTTCATTGATAAATTCAGTCTTATGTGCCTTTATAAAATCTCTCATATCGGAGATAGACTTCACTAAATCCTCTTGCGTATAACGAGGATTTAGATTATTTTCAGGATGATGGATTTGATGTCTAATATATTCTGATAAGACCTTATCAAGTTCAACAGTCTCTCCTTTCCTATTTACTCTTTTATATTTTCGTGTCGCCTTACCTTGCTTATATACATCAAATTGTTTATTCAATTCTAGATATCCATAAAGTTCATCATGATATTCTTCATTAATCTGATCAAACGCAACATAATTCACTTCATTCAAGGAAGGATAAGGCAAACAATTAGGCTGAACAGCTTTAACCATTGCCCCATTATCAGATTCACTGTTATCAATAAGCCTCAAATTATTAAAAGTAAGATTCTTAACAATAACTCCGCTATGCGTCGTCAAAATAATCTGAACATTGTTTAAAGCAGATAAGTCTTTAAAAGCTTTAACAAGCTTCAATTGATTAGAAAAGTGTTGTGACGTTTCAGGTTCTTCAATAGCGTAAATAATACTGGCTGTCGAATTAGTAACACGTTGCTCCTCTAGCTTTCTGGCAGCTTCAGCTCTAAAAAAATTCAGCAATATTAGTCGACGCACACCACTTCCTCGTTTATTTAAAGGAATCCCTTCATCACCTGCAATCGATACATTTTTAAATACATCAGCCCATTTTAATTCGGTTACTGCAGGAATGGCCGGTTTTAAGGTTTCAGCAGTTTCTTCATCCATCTCTTTTAATTTATCTAACGTTCGAGCAGCCACTTCATTTAATTTCTCCAGCACCTTCTCTGCTACGTCATTAAATTCTTGTTGCAAATCCTCTGATCTAACAATTTCTTTAACGGCATTTCTCAAAGGATCTTGAACTTCATCATCCGAATCTGAATTATTTCTATCAGCTTGAAATAAACTATAGATTGGCAAGTAGGTGGAAATTTTACTCCAGTATTTTTTAGCATCTTCTTTGGTAAGATCAATAGGAGTTTCAGCTAATTCTAAATCGTCTCTATAATGATTCCATATAGCATTTCGCATCTCTGCATTCTTTGTCATATCTACAGACTCATCTAATTCTAAATCTTTGATTTTTTTCTTTAATGCAGTAGATTTCAGATAAAGCAAGTCATTACATTCTGGATTTTGCGGATGATTTGCTAAAATAAACGTTTTAAAAGAAGTCGAAGCATTAGGAAATATTTTTTGGATTTCTAATTCTCCATTTTCATTCAGCAAATATTCATCTTTTAAGTTCGTCGTATTGGTTGCATCAATAACGATTGACTCGGGAAAATCTTTAAAGTATGCTGTCATTACAACATCCTTGTCACCCCTATCTGTTGCCGTAATATTTAAATCATCCCTATCAATTTTAACAGTCCCTTTATTGTCATTAAAAAAAATATCCAACGCTTCTAATATTGTTGATTTTCCACAGTCATTTTTCCCAACAAAAGCTGTTAAATCATTAAATTCAATTTCTACTTCTTCTTGATACCCTCGAAAGTTCTTCAATTTAAATCGCGTCAAATACATTACTACTCCCCCATATTAATTCACAAACTCAACGTTAACTGTCTATTACAAAACAGAGGTCATTAATTTAGTTTCATAAAAAGCTTCCAGTCGCTTTATTTCACTATCAATCTCATAACCGGCCTCAACCATTAATGGTTTTGTATCATATCGGCTGTTACTCTTATCAACAGCTAATATATTAGAAACCCAAGAACTTATACTCCTTAAAGATACAAAAACCGATTTGCCAATTACATCAACTTCACGGGGTACTACGTCAGAAAAAAAACAGGGTAAATCGGATGCCTGTGCTTCAATACCGACAATCCCTAACCCCTCAAATCGAGACGGAAGGACGAAACAATCCATGGCTTGAAACAGGTTAGGCACGTCGTTTCTCCTACCCAAGAACAGCACTTGAGAAGTTAAACCTAGGGATGCTACTTTTTCCCTGATTTGATCTTCTTCAGGGCCTTCTCCTATCAATAATAATAGCGAATCTTCCTTTTTTTCATGAACCTTTTCAAAAACATCGATTAAGAATTCATGGTTTTTCTGATAGGTAAATCTCCCAACATGCCCCATGACAAAAGTATCCGGCTTGAGGCCTAGCTGCTGCCTCATTTTATCTCTTATCGTAGGATTATAACTATATTTGCGTACATCGATTGCGTTTTTGGCCATATGATAGTATTGCGACTGTATGAGTTTATACGGGTACATCCATTCTGCTGCTAAAGAAGAACAAGCTAAATAATCATCCGCTATATATCCCATGGTCAGCCTGCCAATTTTATGAATCAAAATTTTAACTGCCCGAATACCGGCTCTCCGATCATCAATATCTGTACTATGAGAGTGCATGATGATTTTTTTCACCCCTAGCCATCGTGCAATAATGAGAGGGATAAAGTTCGCATACGACATATTAAAATGAATCGCAGCATAGTCCTCGCCATTCAAGATATTCTTTAGAGCCTTAGCATATGAAAGCGGATGAGACGGTCTGGGGATATGATGAAATTTAGCTCCCATCCGGATAAATTCATCTTCAAAATCTAATTTATCCGTTTCAAAAGTTAGAAAATCAAACTGAACTTTACTTCTGTCGATAAACCTGTAGTTCTGGCAAATATATCCGGTAAGACCGCCCTTATCATTCGCAACAAAAGCTTGTAGTATTCTTATAGGTTGATGGGATTCCATGTCATCTCTCCATTTATATTAGCTCTTTAATCCAAAAAACAAGGTACATTGTCATTTAAGCTATTACAGTCACTTACGCAAAAATACTATTCATTTCACATATACTCTTTTACCTTTTTGACAAAAAACAATTGCATCTAACCTTTATCAACCCGTAAATTGACCAATCCTATTTAATGAAAATTCATCATTTCTAGGACACACAATATGCAGAGTACGGGGATACTGCAATTTGCTTGAACTAAGCTTATAAGTCATAATAATTACATCTAATAATTCTTGTTGATTCAACTCTTTATCTTGAATATGAGTAGCACTCCCAGCTCCCAGAACAGGAATACAGACATCCATTCCAGCATGATATTTATCTATCTCCTGCCATAAAAATCGCAAACTATCTATATATTGGTCATAGGAAATCTTTCCAGTCCCATCTTCGTCTAATTGCACAAAAGCTAATAACAGAAATTCATCATAAGGAATAAGGGTACCAGATTTATACCGAATCTTATTATTATACTTTGAAGGTTCTTTCAGGGACTGCAGCCCACTATGTTCAATAAGTTTTTTAATATCTAAATTCGGATGGCTTTTTAAAAATTGACCGCAAATAGAATTAGTATAGATATCTTCAGGATTATTTCCAATGGTGGTTGTAAAACACTCATCAAATGCAATCACCTTCTTGCAATCTTCCATTGTAAAAAGATTTCCATATTCAACGCTTATACGGTAGTTCTTTCCCTTAATAATGACCTTTCGACGCATAATCGCTTGTATAGCTACAACTACCACTGAGGACAAGCCCATAATACAAATGACTATAAATCGATTGATGATAGTACCTAATTCACTCGTGAAAAAAGGGAGTTCCCATTGAAATACAGATTCAGGGAAAATGGTAAATATTGTTGATATAGCAGCTAACGTATACTTTAGCCACGTACTTTTAAAATCAGCAATACCCCAGCAACTTTTTAATCGATGCATAATCGGCAACTCTTTCTCCCATGAAATTGATTGTCCAAAAAGGTTTCGCAATATTTTCATACCCTCGCATATAGGTGGGTAACCACTGTTTCTCCATACGTGAAGAATTATAAAGAATAACAATTTTTTTATTCCATAGTTTAGCTGCCTTAAATTCATGTTGAAGATATGAATAGCTATTTATTTCTCCAATAAAAGTCCCATTCGTAGGCATTGTAGATACAACTTTACACGCTTTCATCCCATTTGTATTTTTCTTATACGGTGTACAATCACAAGGACTTCCATCCATTCTTTTACAAGAACTGCCGGCTTTACGCACTGCCGTTTTGTCTCCAACAACAAATACTACTATAGATGACTTATATATCTGTCGATTGAATTCTTGCTTTAAATCACAGGGACGGCAGTCTGGATTAGAATGCTCTACGCTTCCAGAAATCACCCGTGACATATCAACAAAGTCTAAAATATGTTTATGATCATTTCCCCATTTATTGAGGCACTCCACAACATCACGATCACCATGATCTATTGAATAATCCGCACTTATATAAATTCGTTTTCTCAAAAACAATCGACCTCCAAATACCCATAAATAATTTTTGAAATTAATTTAACGCCCAAAAATCTTCCGTTTCAAAAACGCTCCGCCTTTTTTGATCCAATCTTGTTTTTCCATGAAGGATACGTTCTGTTCGGCATAGTCTATCTTATTATGTTCAAGCCAAACGTCTAAGAGGAGTTCGCTCACGAAGCCGTAGATACGGGATTCGTAGGTATCCCATCCGGTGATGTCGACTCGTTTTTCCAGTTCAAAAAGGATGTCGAACATCCACTGCATATAATCATTGTACAAATCACGGCGCATGACAAACATGTTGAACATATGGGCCCAGGTACGGTTCATGACCTTGTCAAAAGCCGGCAGATATTCGGGGCACTGTTCTTTGATGATCTGCTCCGTGATATCGAGCCCTTCTGAATGATGGGCATGGTTATAATGGGAGCGATTCGTTTCGATATAGTATTTCCGCTTATCGGGAACGATGACCGGATGTTTGTCTAACAAAGCCTGCCATTCTTTTTCGGTAAGGATTTGCTCTTTCTTCGCTTCGATATCGCGGACTTCTTTACGGGTAAAATAGCGGCGATAATGAACGAGACCGATAAAATCGGCATCCAAATTTTTCCACGCCCAATAAAGACCCGTCAGCTCACAAAAATAAGGATTCTTAGCACTGATATTCTCCCCCGTATTGTCCGGAGTATAACCGATAGAGTCTTTCCCTTCAGCTCCGACATGAACGGGCAAGTACGCCAAATCCGTCGGCATCCAATATTTTTTGTGTGCGGCTATGATAATTTTGATAGACAAGTGTTCCAACCCTTTCTGTTCTATAACGCGACATAGGACTGTAATTCAGCATAGTCGCTGTTATTTCTAATATATATCCATCTATATCTCATATGATATCAAATTTTTCCAGTATAATAAGGCGGTTCAACGACTTTATCCAATCCAGAAAATAGATTACTTTCCTTATACGCCATCAATTCATCCTTATTAAAACTAATATCATCTATATTTTAATTTTCATCTTTTTCATAAAGTAATACAGGTTTTGACATGGAACACCAAAATGACTTCCTACATTGGGTATTTTAGGTTTACTTGTCGGAGACTTTTCATCAATATTGCCCAAGGGTGTTTCAAAGGTAATAATAGTATATCCATAGACCTGAGCTGCTGCAATGAGCCAAGGGTCTGCTACACTTGAATTAGCCCAATTCTTAAGTGCTTTTTGAGTGTACAAAGGGCTATCTTGCAAAAAATTCATAACATGGCCATATGATTTAATAATTTGATCATCTTTGCGTGAAATAATGGTTATTTTTTGATTCGTAACTAATTCATCGAACCACTGCCTTAAACTATCATCGCCCTTTAAAATCTCATCAGCTACTAAATCTAACACTGCGACTTGTTTATGCGACACCAACACACATTCAAAAGCTTTCCAAAAAGAAGGTACTAAATCAGGATCGTAGAATGATTCATAAGGAGTTATAAAGGTATTGGTATCTAGTAAAAATTTCTCACTCATGAATTCACCCCACCTTCCCGAGCAAACATTTTCTGATAAAGCTGTTTAAAAGTAGTACGATTTGTATGTGTCAATCTATAAATATCGGTATATTGTGTTCGTCCAGATTTTGCACTAGCTGCAACGGCATACACAAATTGTGGATCCAATCGACTAGCCATAGTACGATAATAATCTCCTCCAGCGTCCTCTTTTGATTGGCGCTTGTTGTACATCTTTATAGAAATAGCTACAACCTTATGATAAATGGACTCCGGTATATACTGTGCATCTAAAGCTCTTCTAGCAATAACAACAGGGCTGCAAGTGAATTTTTTTGAAAGTGTATTCACTTTTTTTATCGTATCATCGTCTAAATTTTTGCCCCATTCGGTTTTAAATAAGCTTAACGGAACTAATAGTTCAGATGCTACAGCATTGCAGAATTGTTCTTTGTGATTAATCTGATTATCTAGTCTACCATCTTGTTCATTGAAAAGGCTATTCACACCAATCCAAATATGCACAATCTCATGAAGTAAGGAAAAAAGACGGCCGGCAATGGAATCTTTTGCATTAATAAATATTAAAGGGACATATTCATCCACAAGAGTAAAGGCACGAAACTCATTTATGTCAAGTGGGCGATGCGTATTAGCACCAACAACACCATTCATCATAATCAAAATGCCAACGTCTCGGCATTTCTGCCTTAAAAAGCGAAAAGAATCCTGCCCTGTTTTCTGCATTAGCATCCAATCTTCCGCCAGTTCTAAATCTTTCCGAACCTTCGCTGCCACAACAGAAATAGGCATATCCTCCCGACATGAAGCAACATAAGCTTTTTTACTTTGTCCCATATCCTTCACATAATCACGCATCCAGTCCTGCATATCGAGAATTATATCAATCGTATCAGCTAAATTAGCACTTAACCCCGTCTCAGGCCCTTCGCTATTGATTGTCCGAAATTCTGTTAATGGGTATTCTTCAACAGGAGGCTGTTCCAAAAAGAAATATCCCAATGGAACTTGTAATTTCTTACTTAATTTTTCAATTTGATTAAAGGTCGGCTTTTTATCGCCTTTCCGCCAATTATCCAACATTTTAATCTCAGAATCGTTACTAGTCGCTTCTGCCTTTTTAATAAGCCAGTCTAAAATAACTGGAGATATCTTAACATAAAGTGTAGCCATAATTCTCCGCCTCCTTTCCTCAAAAATTAGCTATATGTATTATATTCCTCGTAAATCGATATATTATCAACAATCTCAACTTACATTTTTTGAAGCGTCTTAATAGGCTCCCTTATGTTTCAATACGACGGCAATGGTTCTCCAAATAAGGACGATATCGAACCAGACGTTCCAGTTTCTTACGTACCACGTATCCATCTGGACTCGTTCGTCATAGGTCGTATCGCTGCGACCGCTGGTCTGCCACATGCCGGTGACGCCTGGGCGGACCATATAGAAGTCTTTGATAAAGGCGCCGTATTTCTTGATTTCATCTCGTATAATGGGCCGCGGTCCGACGAGGCTCATGTCCCCTGTCAGGACGTTGAACAGCTGCGGCAGTTCGTCAAGGCTGGTCTTACGCAAGAAGGCCCCGCTCTTGGTGATGCGCGGGTCGTTTTTCAGTTTGAATTCTGTCTCCCATTCTTTCCGGGCTTCCGGATCTCGTTCGAGGAGTTCTTTCAGCTTGACGTCGGCATCGACACACATGCTGCGGAACTTATAGCAGTTAAATTCTTTGCCGTCTCGGCCGATACGGCGATGTTTGAAGATAATCGGTCCCGGCGAATCGAGGCGAATCCACAAGGCTACGGCCAGGAAAAACGGCGACAGGCAAATAATGCCGATTATAGTGCAAAGCAAATCAAAAGTCCGCTTAATAGCCCGGTTGTACCACAGGGCCAAGTTATTTCGGAAACTGAGTGAAATGATGCGACCGTCGATGAGTTGGTCTGTCTCGAGGGTAGCCAAAGGAAGGCTACCCATATCGGGGATGAAGGCCACTTTTTTGACCAACGGTTGGACGCGGTAGACGATGTCCTGAATATCTTTATTCTTCAGGCCCGGTGCAATAACCATGACGTGCTGGACACCGGTCACTTGAATGACATGCTCGGCATCGCGGAAGGTTCCCAGATGAGGAATCAGGGCCGCGACTCTCGGATCCGGTGTATTGTCTTCGAGGTAACCGATAAATTCGTAACCGACACCGGTATCGTTCTTAAAGTATTCCAACATGAGCGCTGCCGTCTTGCCGGCACCCATGATGAGAACCGGAAGTTGGAGCATCTTCATGCGGATCAAGATGCGTTTGACGACGTAGCGTTCAATAACCAAGAAAAGGAAGGACGTGATAGCCAATAAGCCCACGAATAACCGCGATGTCACGGCTGCTGTCTGAGCGATATAGATGAAGAAAATCAATAAAGCAATCGAATAGAAGGTCGCTTTAAAGATATTGGAAATGATCTGCCAAAACTGCATGCGTCGCGTATAGAGGTGGTGCAGCTTCAAAAAAAGCAGGTATACCGCTGGTACGATGACGTGAATGCTGAGCCACGATAAACGAAATGGAGTGTCCGGAATGAAGCATTCCCGAATTCCGAACGATGCGTATTCTGCCAGCCAAATAGCGATGTAATCGGCAACGGCCAAGACTATGGGCAACACCTCGTTACTGTACTTATTTTTAATCGAAATCGAACACGACTGCGGCGAACACTTCAAAACAGTTCCTCCTCACGGCAAAGCATGAGCTCTGTCATTATTAATGTATTATATACGCACGAAAAAACGGAGATTCTTCTCCGTTACAGACTTTACAATAATTTATTATACCATTCTTTAAGGTAAAAAAAAACCGACCGTTTCCGCCAATGCCTTTTTGGAATGTAAAAAAATGATAAAGTTCAGTTCATGCTGTCCAAAAATTGGCTTCTATCCTGTTTTTTATATCATGACATGACTTTTGTCAGTGGACATTTCAAAAGGTTAGTGTTACCTACAATATATAAAAAAATGGATGCCTCTGCCTTATGCAGTGCGGCATCCATTTTAGGGTTACGCGGATAATTCATGTATGCGAAATGCTGAGTATCTATGACACGAGTTCCGCTATGGTTACGATTCTATCGTTCCAGCCATTCTTTAAATTCGGCTTCGCTGATGATGGGTGTTCCCAGCTGCCTAGCTTTTTCGTATTTGCTCCCCGGTTCGGCTCCAACGACGACGAGGGTTGTTTTTTTGGTTACCGACGAGGTGCATTTACCGCCTCTCTCTTCTACGGCTTGTTCGGCTTCTTTCCGGGTGAAGAGCTGGAGTTTCCCCGTGAGGACGACGATTTCACCGTCGAAGCTAGTGCTGATGAGTTCTTTCTTTTCGGCGGTCATGTCGACGCCGTAGCCTTGGAGTTTTTCGATGAGGGCCTTATTTTTGTCTTCACTGAAGTAGGAGACGATGCTGTCGGCAATGCGCGGGCCGATGTCGTCGATAGCGGTCAGGTCATCGGCACTGGCTGCCACCAGGGCTTCGACGCTTCCGAAGGATTCGGCAAGGACTCGTCCTGCTTTGGCTCCGACGAAGCGGATGCCGAGGGCAAATAAGACGCGGGCCAGGCCGACGCTCTTACTGGCTTCGATGGCTTTTAAGAGGTTGTCTGCCGATTTTTCACCGAAGCCTTCGAGGGCTACGAGTTCTTCTTTATTGAGGGCATAGATGTCGCCGACGTCGTGGATGAGCTCTTTTGAAAGGAGTTGCTGAACGATGGCATCGCCAAGGCCGTCGATGTTCATGGCGTCACGGGAGACGAAGTGGGCGATCTTTTCGCCGATGACGGCCGGGCAGTCGGGGTTGACGCAGCGCCAGGCCGCTTCCCCATCGCGGCGGACGACGTCACTGCCGCAGGCCGGGCAAACATGGGGCATGGAAAAGACGACTTCTGAACCCGTCCGTTTATCCGGCAGGGAGCGGACGACTTCGGGGATGATTTCGCCGGCTTTCTGGATGATGACCGTATCGCCGACGCGGATGTCTTTGTCGCGGATGTAGTCTTCGTTGTGAAGGGTAGCCCGCTTGACCGTCGTCCCGGCAAGTCTTACCGGCTTGAGGTCGGCTGCCGGCGTCAGGACGCCCGTCCGGCCGAGGCTGACCGAGATAGAGAGGACCTTCGTTTCGGCCTGCTCCGGCGGGAATTTATAGGCAATGGCCCAGCGGGGAATCTTGACCGTATTGCCAAGCCGCGCCTGCTGGGCAAAGGAGTTGACTTTGACGACCATGCCGTCGGTTGCGTAAGGCAGGCTGTCTCGGCGGTCGTCCCAGCTGTGGATGAAGGCGATGACGTCTTCGATGTCGGTGAATTTCCGGTATTCCCCATTGACCTGGAAGTGGAATTGGCGCAGGTCCTGCAAGAGTTCTTCCTGGCTTTCGATGGTAATGCCCGTGTTGCCCCCTAAGGCGTAGGCAAAGAAGGCCAGTTTGCGCTGGGCCGTGATCTGGGGATCGAGCTGGCGCAAAGAGCCGGCGGCGGCGTTACGAGGATTGGCAAAGGGTTCGAGTTCGTCGTTTCGCCGCTGTTCGTTGAGGGCCGAAAAGGACGCGACGGGCATATAGACTTCGCCGCGGATCTCGATGTGGGGCGATGTGCTGTCGATGCGAAGGGGTATGGTGCGGATGGTGCGGACGTTGTTGGTGATGTCTTCACCGACGACGCCGTCGCCGCGGGTGACGCCGCGGACGAACTGACCGTTTTCATAGATGAGGTTGACGGCAAGACCGTCGATCTTGAGCTCGACGACGTATTCTAAGGCTTCCCCGCCGAGGTCGCTGCGGACACGGCGGTCGAATTCCCGAAGTTCATTGTCGTTAAAGACATCGCCCAGGCTCAGCATGGGCCGGTCGTGGGTATACTTTTCAAAGCCGCCGGAAATCTTAGAGCCGACGCGCTGGGTCGGCGAATCGGGCGTCACCCATTCGGGATGAGCTTTTTCGATGTTTTCCAGCTCCCGGTAGAGCATGTCGTATTCGTAGTCACTCATGGTCGGCTTGTCGAGGGTGTAATACTGGTAGCTCAGTTCATCGATTTTTTGTCGCAGGGCCAGGAGCCGCGCTTTTTCTTGTTCCATAAGATTCCCTTCCTTTACGCGTATCGAAATGGCTATACTTTTTCTAACGGTGCGAATTTAACGACGACTTGGCGGACGCCTTTCGTCGGAAATTGAATTTTCATCTGCATGTTCGGCCCGTCGCCGATGACGTCGAGGACGGTGCCGATGCCCCAAATCTTGTGGCGCACTTTATCGCCCTTGGCAAAAGAATCGGTGACGGCGTGCTTCTTGGGAAGGCTCGTGGCTACGGGCTTCGACAGGATGGACACCCGCTGCTGGCCGGGAACGGAGGTCATCCGGCTCTGGGGCATGGCGCTCTTACGCTTGTATTCTTCGACGAGTTCCGGCGGGATTTCCCCGAGGAAGCGGCTGGGCATGTAGGCGGAAATGCGGCCGTACATGGTCCTCGTCACGGCGTTGGTGACGTAGAGCTGCCGTTCGGCACGGGTGATGCCGACGTAGGCCAGGCGCCGTTCTTCTTCGATCTGTTCGGGATCCATCAGGGTCCTACTGTGCGGGAACAGACCTTCGTCGAGACCGGCCAGGAAGACGACGGGAAATTCAAGGCCCTTGGCTGCGTGAAGGGTCATGAGGGTGACCTTCGATTCGCTGCTTTCAAAGTCGTCGACGTCACTGACCAGGGCTACGTTTTCGAGGAAGTCCTGCAAGTTGCCGTCGGGGTTGCTGTCCATGTAGTCTTTAGCGACGGACAGAAATTCGCCTACGTTTTCCTTGCGGCTTACGCCTTGGGGATCGTGTTCGGCTTCTTTATCGAGCATTTCGCCATAGCCCGTGTCTTTAATGACCTTTTCGATGAGGCTCAAGACGTCGAGGCCGTCGATCTCATTGAGGAGATCAAAGATCATGGCGGCAAAGTTTTCAAGGGACGTCTGGGCCCGTTTGGTGACGGGGATGGCGTCGGGCGACGACAGGGCTTCAAAGAGGGAGATTCCCTCCCCTTCCGCGTAGGCTGCCACGTGTTCCATCGTCGTAGCCCCGATGTTGCGCTTAGGGACGTTGATGATACGGGTCAGGCTCAGGCTGTCTTCGGGATTATACAAGAGCCGCAGGTAAGCCAAGACGTCCTTGATTTCCTTGCGGTCGTAGAACTTGGTGCCGCCAACCATGGTATAGGGAATGGCGTAGCGCATCAATTTTTCTTCGAGGACACGGGACTGGGCGTTGGTCCGGATGAGGATGGCCATGTCGCCGTAAGGTTCGTGGCTGATTTCGTGGCGGTTGTAGATGGCGCCGGCGATGTAGTCGGCTTCGTCGTGTTCGGTCTGGGCCTGGTAATGGATGACCTTGTTGCCCGACGGATTTTCCGTCCACAAGGTCTTTCGCGGCCGGCTTTCGTTGTTGTCGATGACGGCGTTGGCGGCGTTCAGGATTGTCTTCGTCGAGCGGTAGTTCTGTTCGAGCTTGATCGACGCTGCGTCGGGATAGTCCCGGGTAAAATCGATGATGTTGCGGATGTCGGCCCCGCGCCAAGCGTAGATACTCTGGTCGGCATCGCCGACGACGCAGATGTTGCGCCACTGGGCGGCCAGGATCTTCGTAAGGGCGTACTGGGCGTGGTTCGTATCCTGATATTCGTCGACCAGGACGTATTGGAACCGTTCCTGATACTTTTCCCGGACGTCGTCTTTTTCTTCCAGGAGGCGGACGGCCAAGAACAGGAGGTCGTCGAAGTCGAGGGCGTTGTTTTCCTTGAGCTTTGCCTGATAGAGCGCATAGGCTTCGGAGACTTTCTGCTGGTAAAAGTCTTCGGCCTGTCCGGCAAAGGTTTTGGCATCCATGAGGACGTTCTTAGCCGCCGAAATCGTCCCCAGGACCGACCGCGGCGTGAACTGTTTATCGTCGAGGTTCAATTTTTTCAGGCAGTCCTTGATGAGCACCAGTTGGTCCGACGAGTCGTAAATGGTGAAATTCCGGGTGTAGCCGTGAAAGCCGTCGATTTCAAAGCGCAGCAGTTTCGCACAGAAGGAATGGAAGGTGCTGAGCCAGATGGAATCGGCCTGGGCCCCGACGAGGTTCTGGACGCGCTCTTTCATTTCCTTGGCGGCCTTGTTGGTAAAGGTAATGGCCAAGATACGGTAGGGCGAGACGCCGAGCTCTAAGAGGTGGGCAATGCGGCAGGTCAAAACCTTGGTCTTCCCCGATCCGGCGCCGGCTGTAATGAGAAGCGGGCCCTTTGTATGGTTTACGGCCTCACACTGGCGGTCGTTCAAGGTGTCGAAAATAGGATTCATACAAACTCCTTATAGCTTACAGATAAAAGGCCCTCACCAGATGGTTTGGGCCTCTCATAAAATCATCTCTTATTTCATTGCAGACAGGATCGGCGGAATGACCTGTTTCTTACGGCTCATGACCTTGGGCAGGTAGACTTCTTTGTCGAGGACGTCTTTGCCGAAGGCAGCGCTTACGGCTTCATCCATGTTGCCGGCGAAGATGAGGTTCGTCGATTCGTCGATGATGCTGGTGATCATCAGGAAGGATGCGACGTAATTGTGTTCGGCGCGAAGTTTTTCGAGGGCATTCAAGAGGACCTGTTTCTGGTTGAGGAGGTCCGTCGTGTCCATGACCTGTACCTGAGCGACCGTAAAGGTTGCGTCGCCGCCGACGAATTCTTTCATGTCGTTATGAACGATCTGGTCCGGCGTGAGGTCCGATACGTTGGCACCGGCTTTGAGCATTTCCATGCCGTATTTTTCGATGTCCACACCGGCGATGTTGGCCAGTTTTTCAGCAGCTGCCCGGTCTTCGGGCGTGCAGGTCGGCGAACGGAAGAGAACCGTGTCGGAAATGACGGCCGAGAGAAGGAGTCCGGCTACGTCTTTGGGGATGGCGATGCCGGCCTGTTCATAGAGGCCGGTTACGATCGTTGCCGTGCAGCCGACGGTCTTGAAGAGGATGGAAATCGGGCCGTCTGTGGAAAGAGTCCCGCCGATGCGGTGATGGTCGATGACGCCGACGATAGATGCTTCGTCAATGCCGTCGATGATCTGTTTCTTTTCGTTATGGTCGACGAGGATGACCTGCTGTTTTTCAACGTTGGCTAAGGAATCGGCGCAGACCATGCCGACGTATTTGCCGCCATCGACGACAGCGTAGCGGCCTTCTGCCGGAACGTCATGGCCGTGGTCGGTCGGGCTGAAGAACAGTTCCGGATCGTGAACGAGGCCTTTGACCGTGCTCAGTTCTTCGCCCATGACGGTTTTGATGAACTGATCGGCGAGCTGTGCCTTTTCGATGACACCGATGAACTGGCCGTTGTCGACGACAGGAACGACGTCGCTTTCATGGACGGAAAACCATTTGGCTGCGTCTTTCAGGCTGGCGTTGATGGGAAGGCCTTCGACGTCCGTGTAGACGGCTTCACCGACTTTGACGTAGAAGTCTTTTACCAACGGCTGGGGCGTTACGTTGAAATAGTTGAGTGCGAAAGCCGTTTCTTTATTCGGTTCGCCGGCGCGAATGGGCGCAGCGTTAATCCCTTGTAACTGTTTTAATTTTGCATATGCAATGGACGAACAAATCGAGTCCGTATCCGGGTTTTTATGGCCCGTAACAAAAATCTGTTTTGCCACAATAATCACCTCATTGAAAATTGAACGTTTATATAATTGTATCTGTAATAGTATATCATGAATCGAAGAAATGGTCTATTGAGAGACTTTCGGATTTACAGAAATTTTAAGGGAGCCGCTTTTTTGGGCGACTCCCCTCTTTTCAGGACGACGTTTCGTTCCGACGCAATTCCGGAATTCTGAATATTCAGTTCATGATTTCCCCGGGAGGTTCGAGCTCAGACATAAGGTCCCAAAAATTTGGCTCCATCTAAATGTATCATATGATCCGGATAGGCTGAAATCCAAACTTCTGTTTCCCAAGCTAAGTCGACACTAAATTGCTTATATGTATCCTGATCCGGGAAGGCCGTTATAAAGATTTTCCCGGCGTCTACGTTTCGGGTCATGGCCTGAATATCAAGGACGCGCTGAGGTGTCATGGCCCCTACACTTGTCACAGCTTCAATAAAATAAATCCAATGTTTGTCCTGCCTATATAAGACAACATCCGGCATTTTATCATGCAGTGTAATGTCAAATCCCAGTTGTTCAAGGGTTGCCGAGTCTTTGATGAGATCCTTTTTCGTCGTATCCCCCATATACAGACAGGTACAGCCGGGAGCAAACCGCGGTGCAAATTGTTCAATAATGTCCCGCTGCAAGGCGTTATGCTTTCCCGGGCTTAAGAAAATCTCTGTATCATCGATATGGACCGGCATCATTTCCATTCGCTTTTTACTTGCATATTTTTCAATCAAAGTCTGATGACAACTTCGATAATCATCAAGAGCCTGCTGCCATGTCGGCTGCCTGAAGTTTCTTAAAAGGGAGAGAGCTTCTGTGGTCAATCGATATCGATAATTAGGGCTGTTCGTTGCCAAGCCGTTATCCTCAATCAAGGCCCCTTCCCGAAAGGGATGCATACAATTTTTTCTGATTGTTTCACGAGTATTCTCCGCATAAGTCTTTTGATAGTTTTCACGGGTAAACTGAAGGACATCATGAATGCGAATCCATTCATTGGCCGCTTCACTCCATGCCGAGCCTTCCTTAATATTGGCAAGTGTCAATAAGGTGTACCCGGCTACATCCGTTTGCTGGCGCTCAGGCATCCCGAAGGCTTTCAAAAAATCTCTCGCTTCCTCTAATTTACTCACCATAAGCCACTCCCTTTATGATTTTATCACAGGTTTCGGTCGACAAGTTTTCACCCGCCATCAACGCCCTACCCATCGCCTCAATCATCGCAATCGGCGGAACGGGGATACTGTTTATCTCCGTACTGTTAACCTGCGTACTCCCGTTTAAAATTCTATAATACTTATCGAATAACGTCGAATTAAGGAGCGCATACAACCCAAAAGTCAGACAGGTGCTCATCTCGCTTTTATCGATTCGGCTGACATAGTTTATCTTATTTTGCGTACTGATGAACCGGTAATCGGGAAAATCATTGGCAAGATATACTCCACATTGAAGTCGTCTATATTCCTCTTTCGCGGTAAAACGCTTACAAAATACATAATTCTGATTCTTTTGGATAAGGCCCGGCTTGGCGTCACTGATCCAATCACAGGCATTCCCCGACGGATGGTGATCGACCCGGCCCTCCTTTATATTTTGACTGTAAAACAAGGGAACCGTGTGCTCTCCGGGGCTTTCCTTTAAGTCCTCTCTCTGGCGAAAATCTACGACGATTCCCGTATGCATTTGAAGCCCTTCATCCGGCATGGTTCGCTCATAACGATGGATGGTTTGAATGACAGCTACATCTTCTTCGGATGTCGGAAGATAAACATACAGCCGCTCCCCGGCAACGACCGTACCATAAGGAACGGTAATGCCGGTAATCGACTTAAAGTCACTGTTTGATTCTGTCGATGTAATTTTCACCGTATCCGGCGTTTTTGCCGTCTTTTGGACTTTTATGATGAGTGTTTCTTGGAGGACTTGCTCTTGTTTAAATACCTTGTCGCGACTTACGAATAGATGTATGTGCACAATTTTCCCATATTTCAAGAGATACGTCCGAAAACGCCGAAAGTATTCCCCTGAAGTCCAGCTGCGCGGGATAATATAGACCATCTCGCCCTTTTCCTGCAAATTAAATAAGGACATAGCCGCAAAAAGAAAATAGAGGTTCGGAGCCCCATGAACGACGGAAGGCATGGCAAGGGCAGCCGGGTGATTTCTCGGCACTCTTAGATAGGGCGGATTTCCTATAATAACATCATATTTTTTAGGCTGTCGTTCAGCCAGCAACGTGTCCTCAAAATCACATCCTTGAGGGACAATATAGTCGTCCTCCACGATCGTAACGTTACATAAAATGTCGCTGTGTTCCTTTATATACATTAAGTTCTTTTTTAGGATAGGTAAAACAGCCGAATCATTTTCATAGCACGTCAGGTTCACCGCCTTTACAGGTCGCTCATTTATAATACGGTCCAATAACGCAGCTGAAAGAATCCCTGTTCCTGCCCCCGGATCCAGTATTTCAATGGTATCGGGAATATTCGAGAAATCAAAGAGAGACGCCATGAAGACGGCCGTTTCTTTTGAAGTAAAAAACTGGCCTTTTTTCTTTCTCGTAAGCTTAGGCATCGTTTCAAGAAATTCCATCGTCTGATCGATGATAAAATCAAGCATAAAACACGCACTCCTCAACAGTAGGATCAGAATAACTTATTTTAATATTATGCCATAAAACCCCTGACTTCTCAATTCAATCAAACGATGCAACCCGGATAAGGGCCTTCTCCGGACGTCTCTTGCGTCACGAAAATCTCCCGGCAGAATAAATCCGCCAAGACGAGGACCTCTTGCCATGAATTCCTTCTATCTAGTATAACGTGCCATAGAATCAGGGATTTAGAAACTGTGTATTTTTTAATCGAGTGAAGCCGTCTTTCAGTCTATTTTAATAAACTGCAGCGTCACATAAAAATCACCCACCGCCCGATTTCATCAGTACAGTGGGTGCGTATGATTCAGTTTATGGCCGGTCAGCCTTTTTTTCGAGATCTTCTTCAATCTTATGGAGGACTTTTTTGGCGTCTTGACGCCGTTTCCAGTACCATAAGCCGCCATAGACGATGGCCATGGCAAAGAGGACGACGGCCAAGCGCTGGGAATGACCTTCCATCATGACCAGGTCGTGACCGACGAGGACTTCAATCGCAACGGACGGTAATTTCCCGATGAGACAGCCGATGATGTAGTCGCGGTAGCTGATGTGGCTCACGGCGCCGAGGGCGGTGATGAGGCCGTTTGGCGAGTACGGGACGGCCCGGGCGACGGCCATGGCCTGCCACGTCGTGTAGTGGTCGATCTTGCTCAGCATCTTGCTGGTCTCGATGATTTTCTGGGCCTTATTGCGAAAGAGGGCCCGCATGAAAAAGAAGCTGATGACGACGCCGATCGTTTCGGCAATCCAAGAGACAACGGTCCCGCCGACGACGCCAAAGACGACGCCGTTTGCCGTCGAGATGAAGATGGACGGCAGGAAGCCGACGACGTTGATGACGATGTTGATGATCATGCTGATGACGACGGCCCAGCCCCTGAAGGAGCGCAGGTAGTCGATGGTCCCGTGGAGGTTGCCGCTCATGGAAAGGTCCCAGACGGTCGTGTAAAAGTCAGGGATGAAGACCTGAATGGCACCAAAGAGGATCAGTAGGATCAGGAACAGGGCGATTTTAAGATGGGTCTCATGGATTCTGTCGGGAAGCATTATGTTTCCCCTTTCTTTTCTCGGATTCGTGTCTTGGCCATTTCGGCGATCTTATCGTGCTTCAATTTCGTCAGGTACATGGATCCGCCGATGATGAGGGCACCGCCGGCAACGGTCATGGCGGCCAGGGCTTCGTCGAAGAGGACAAAGCCCCACAAGGCGTTAAAGAAGACGCCGATATAGGTGACGAAGCTGACGACGACGGGGTTGGCCGTGGCATAGGCGTTGGTCATCCAGATCTGGGCCAGGACGCTCATGATGCCCAGGGCCAGATAAAACAGCCAGTCCGTTCCCGTCGGAATGACAAAGTCCCCGGTCAGGGCCATGATGATGATGCCCGATAAGGCGGCGCTGATGAGAAAGTACATGACCACTTCATAGGGATGGTGACCGCCGGCCCCGGTCAACTTGCTGACTGTCGTATAGGCGCCGGCGGCAAAGATGGCCTGACCTAAGGCGAACAAGGAATAGACATTGAAGGAATCGAAATTCCAAGGCCGAACGACGAGGCAGGCGCCGACGAAAATGACGACCAGCGGCCATTTCGAGCCCGGCGGCAATACTTCCTTGAGGAACATGGCCGCAAAGAGCATGACGAAGAAAGCCGACAGCTGGGAAATGATGGACACGTCAGCCAGGGGCATGCCCCGGAGGGCATAGAAGCTGCAGATCATGCCGATGCCGCCGAGGAGACCCCTAAGGGTCAGTGTCGGGATGTCCCGATTTGACATGTGCACGTCTTGAAGGCGCATGAGCCCCAATATCATAAGGGCACTGAGCCAACCGCGAAAGAACGCGATTTGCCCAGTGCTGACCGTATAGGATAGGACTTTTACGATGATATTTTGGATACTGAAGGCCAACGCCGACATAATGGCGAAGACAACACCTTTATTCAACAGTCTGCCCTTCTTTCTAGGCCTTGGACGAAATATCGTCGACGAAGGATAAGACGGCCTGTTTCATGGCTTCCTTATCGATGGAATCTTGGAAGCGTACCGGTTTATGCTTGAGGTCGGCCAAAGGTTTCGGCAGGGCAATGCCGGTGACGCTGCTGATATCGACGAGGGTATCGAAGGGATCGGCGCTTTCCCGAAGTGCCAGGGCGGCACTGATGACCGGCGGGAATTTATAGGGATGAGCTGTGGCCATGACGACGGTGTGACGGCCTTCGTCGAGGCCCAGGCGGTGACGGTTCATGCCGACGCCGTAGGCAACGGCCGTATGGGGGTCGAGGAGGTAGCCGAAGTCGTTGTAGACATGGTTGATGACGGCTTCCGTTTCTTCATCTCCGATCCAGCCGCCTTCAAAGTCCTGACGGAGGGCTTCCAGTTCTTCTTTCGAGACGCTCATTTTTCCCGTTTCCAGGAGATCTTTTTCCCATTGGGCAACCTTTTTGGCATCTTGGCCGGCTGCGTAGAACAGGAAGCGTTCGAAGTTGCTCGACAAGAGGATGTCCATGGACGGGCTGTCCGTCGTGTAGAAGTCGCGGTTCATGTCGTAGACGCCCGTTTCAAAGAAGTCGGCCAGGACCTTATTCTTATTGGAGGCGCAGATCAATTTGCCGATGGGAATACCCATTTTCTTGGCGAAATACCCGGCCAGGATGTTGCCGAAGTTCCCCGTCGGGACGATGACGTCGAAGGTTTCCCCTTCGCTGATGGCGCCGTCGTCGACGAGGGTGATGTACGTCGAGACGTAATAGACGATCTGCGGGAAGAGGCGGCCGATGTTGATTGAATTGGCACTGGAGAAGAGGACGCCCTTATCGTTGGCATAAGCATTGACGTCGGGGTTGGTGAAGACGCGTTTTAAGAAGCTCTGGGCATCATCGAAGTTACCGTGGATGGCCGATACGCGGACGTTGTCCCCTTCCTGCTTCTGCATCTGCTGCTGCTGCATGGGGCTGACGCCTTCGCTGGGGTAAAAGACCATGATGTTGGTGCCGGGAACGTCTTTGAAGCCTTCAAGGGCAGCTTTCCCCGTGTCACCACTGGTCGCCGTCAAAATGAGGATCTCCCGTTTTTCCTGTTCCTGCTTCTTGGAAGCCGTCAGAAGGTACGGGAAGAGGGACAGGGCCAGGTCCTTAAAGGCCAGGGTCCGGCCGTGGAACAGTTCAGCCACGGACAGGTCGGTATCGATGGAATGGAGGGGCACGATGCGGTCATCGCGGAAAGTTTCTTCATTGTAAGCCGAGGCGATCATAGCCTTTCGTTCATCGGCCGTAAAGTTGGTGAAGAAATAAGACAAGACGACGTCGGCAATCTCCTGATAGGACTTGCCGCTCAGTTCTTTATAAGAAAGGACATCCTCGGGAAAGGCTTCAGGCACATAGAGACCGCCGTCGGCAGCCAGGCCGTGGAGCAAGGCGTAGGATGGAGAAACACATTCATCAGAGCGCGTACTTCTAAAATTCATATATAAATCCCCCTTTGGCAAATCTGAAACAGCTTAGGTATCTCTTTATTATAGCTGAAAAAACGGCAAAAGGCTACCTCTCGACAGGCTCGGGCCGTCAAAATAAAAGACCGCTCCCCTGCCTCCCACGGTAACGATGGGTCTGGCAGTGAAGCGGTACTTATCTGTTATATAGAAATCGTTGCGTCTTACCAGGCAGCGGGCAGCCAGCCGAAGATGCTCAGGATGGCGTAGACACCGGCGCCGGCAAAGAGGACGACGACCAGGGCCTGCACGACGGGATGGGCGATCCAGCCGCATTTCCAGCAAGGCAGCTTGTCACCGTGTTTGCGGGCCCGGCGCAGCATGAAGACCGGCAGGATCGACATGATGATGCCGCCGAAGGTCCCGGCACTGAAGATGGCATTGACGAAGCCGACGAGGCCGCTGTAAGCCAAGAGAACCGGCGGAATGACGATGACGGCAAGGCAGAGTGCCCGCGTGCGGACGTCCGTTTCCGATTTAAAGCCCAAGCGGTCGATCATGTTGGTCAAAAAGCTTTCGGCAATGGCCCAAAAGGAGGTCAGCATGGCGCAGAAAGCAAAGAGATTGACGATGACGAAAAAGACGGGCGACCCCAGGGCCTGCCCCCACGACAAGGACGCGACTTCCGTAATGTCGCCGACGGGCAGCATGAGGAAGACGGCCAGGGGCACCAAGGCCAGGATGAAGAAAGAAATGCCGGCGCCGGCCATGATCGACGGCACGAGTTTTCCCGGATCATGAGTAAAACCGCGGGAGATTTCCGGCACGATGTACTGAACGGCGTAGCAGAAGACGGCGATGTTAAAGACCGGCACGGCGTAGAGCCAGTGGGTATAGAAAATATCTGCAACAGGTACGCGGGCCGATAAAAATGACGCGCCGACGAGAATGATAAGCATGGCCGTCATACCTGAACTCAAATATTTTTCTGCAACGCCCGTCGCTTTAAGGCCCATCCAGACGACCGTCGTCGCCCCGACGGCAAAGAGGACGCTGGCAAGCTCCACGGAAATGCCGAAAAACTCGCTCAAAATCTTTCCGCAGCCGCTGGTATAAGCGATGAGGCTGCAAAAAGACGTAGCCCCGACGGAAAAGAACATCAGCCAGGAACCGACCTTGCCGACGTATTTTTCGGCAAGGCCCGATAACTGTAAAGGCCGGGCCGTCCGCAGCGTCGCTTCGGCTACGTAGAGCATGGAAATGACAGAAAAAAAGCCTGCTACGACAAGCCACGTAAGCAGGACCGGCCAGCCGGCATTGCGACTGGCAAAAGCTAAACCTAAAACACCGGAACCAATGGTAGACCCGACGACCATCATCGTAGCCTCCATGAAAGTGAGACGATGTACCTTGAGAGCCGCGTCTTTTGCAGCTCCCGCCGATATAGTGTCCAACTCGTTCACATATTCCATCACGAAAAAACCTCTCTTCTATGGGAAAATATGTTACCTGATGTCAGCATGTCCTGCTCATTATATCATAAGGAAGACTAAAAAATCCACACTTACAACATAGAAAAATGACGGAATTACACGTCTGCGGAATACCTTTTAAGGACGACAAAAACCGTCTGCAGCCTAATTCACCTATGACGAAAAACCGGAAACCGGTACTCCCATCATAGCCAGATTGACGAAACGAATGGATATCGATATAATGAAATTACAAATTGGGCCGTGAATCCCAAAAAATATGTTTCCTACCATTGTCTTCGATGAAGGCAAAAAGAAAGGCACCCTCCATAGAGAGTGCCTTCTTTCATTTATAACGATACTTATACGAACTGATTGATAATTGACATCTCCATCCATCCGGATCTGCCATAGGCAAAAATTTTCATCGAAACAAAAAAATAAGTCAACCCCAGGGGCAAAGGAATTCTAAGTGATACCACCTACTCCCATTCGGGAACCCAGCCTTATCCTTCATAAGTTGACTTCTCTACGTATTATAGCAAATAAAGCAAGGATCCGACAACTCAAAACATCGGCCTTGCGTTAAGAACAGAAATAACCTCTCTTTTGCTCTTAGCGATTCGTAAGCGCAGATAAGAAGCGCCCTTCTTTATTCTATAGTTCAACACATAATTACTTTTAAAGATTCTTCTTTGCATTCGCAATATAGCTTGGTCTATGTTACACTAAAGAAAAAGATTACAGTTTTATTGTCATTTTTTATCTATTTCAAGGAGGTCAAAGTCATGTCCGTATCAAAGAAAATAATTATTTTGTTTTTCTGTTTTTTCGCTTATTTTATTTTTGTGCCAACCGAAACAACGATGGCTAAAGAGTATTATTCGACAGGAACTTCTAATGTTGTTCTTATAGAAAAAAGAGGAAGTGGCTCAACATATCTTAATATAGATACTATCGAATCATATATATACAATCCGCCAAAATATCGTTTAGCCGCAAATTTTTTTGTATATGATGCTCAAGCTCGCAAAATCGTATTCTCTAATACAGTTGGATTTGATTATGACATTGATCAACATACCATTTATGTTGTCGATTTATCTACTGGTTCTCGAAGAGGTCCAATTGATCCAAAAGAGAGCTCTAGCGAACGATCGGATTTTAAAGCAGCAAAAATAATTTGGAAAAAGGCATATAATATGGATTGGAAATAATATAGCTGCTTCTTGTCGTTCAGGTCTTCCTTCATAATTATTGAATACAATAAATAGCAATTGATGCCGGACCATTTTTACTATGGACGGCATTTTTTGTTTCTTCATAAGATGATCCGTTTTCCATTTCTGCGCGAATAAAGACTTGCCCAGCTATAAATCCCTAGGGCGAATGTCCCCCCCCCTTCTGAATGGATTACACGCAAAGGAAAAGCCCTCATCAACAGGTGAACGCTTTGACTTTTATAGGACCCTATGTTTATGACACCCTCTTTTCCCCATTAAAAAATGATACCCTTCCACATTTCAGGCGATATCTGCTCAATCGGTTTATTCCGGCGGATGGCACGGCGCAATTCTTTGGCACCTTCTACAAAATCCAGACACGAAGGACGCAAAGGCTCGTAGTGCATCGTGCGCTCCAAGGAATGTTCCCCGAATTTCGCCAAGTACTCTTTTTGGACCTCAAAGTACTCTTCAATCCCCGGATGTACTTCCTCAAAACTCTTCGGTTCCATCATGTTTCGCCTCCCCATTCAAAAAGTCTCCGTTCATGTTACGACTTTATCAGTTCATACCTCGTCGTGCGTCCGCCACCACGTTGTGTGATTTGGCCGTTATCTACCAATGTTTTCAAAATGCGGCCCGCCGTAGATTGGCTGACGTCCAACAATTCCTGCACCTCTTTCCGGGTAATACACTTCTTTTCTTCCAGAAGCTGCATGATTTTATCCTCATCGGAAGTCCGGAACGGGGCTGCCATTTCTTCGACAATCATCGGTATCTCAACGGCTTTATTCCTGAAAGTCACATTAGGAAGAATGATTTTGAAGGCATTGGGGCTAGTCTTAATTTGGGGCTTCACCGGTTTATCGGCATAGGCATCCATCATTTTTTTCACACCTATTCCGTCAGCTTCAATGAGCTTCAAGTGGTAAAAGACGTTGTGCAGATGCGGGTTGCGGCACAGGGACACGCCCATATTCAAATCTTCCGGGACGAAGCCGGGAAGGAGACCGCCAACAGACACCATCTCAACGCGGTCATCGTATATGTGGATCAAAGTATCGGCACCAAAAGAATAGTTTCGGTGTAGCAGCACGTTCATCAAGGCTTCCCGAAGCGCTATTTCCGGATAACCTCGGCGACCATCCGTATAACGGAAGTGATGTCCGCTCGTGTAGTTCTGATTGTGAAAATTGACATAAGAACAGGCGGCCTTCAGTTGCTTCAGGAGAGATCCGGAAAAATCCTGACGGGCCTTAAACACCATTGGACTCGTCCCATCAAAGACAGCCGCCCTTATCGTACAGGGATTCTGGTCAGAAAGGAGAAAACCCAGATTCGTATAGAGACCGTCACCGGATATGAGGTTCAAGGTCTTCATCTGCTGTTGATCAAAGGTCATATTCGCGTCAGCAAATTCACCTTTCAAGGCATCAAAAGTTAAGAACTGATTGAGGGAGCGTCTCTCTTCAAAACTGTCGCCATCGATTGCTTCAATCATCCGGCGAATGGCCGTCTTCGTTGCCGGAACCGACGAATCCCCTTGCCGCACATACACGCCCTCCGGGCGCAGTCCCTTATTTGCCAAAAAATATGGACAATTCGTGCCTTTCTGAACGCGGACCGCGACGACGGCCTTGCCGTCACAATCTAAGATTTCGTAGTGAACGAACATCGTAACGTCAGGTTTTATGGCGTCCCGCACCATATTCGAAATCTGCAAAACACAGGCGTCGGCATCTTCTACGCCCAAAACGGCCCCGTCATCCGCCACACCGACATAGATCGTACCGCCGTTACTGTTAGCAAAGGCGATGATTTCCTTCTTCATATCATCGCCGACGATAGCCTTCAATTCAACGTTTTCGCTTTCCCGGAATTGCATGCTGCTCACCGCTCCTCATCAATCTAACTATATTCTACTCATTCTAATCATTCTTGTCAATATATATCAGTTAGGTTGGTTAGATTAGAGAATCCCCAGCTAAAAAGAGGCCGCGAAAAAGCCACTCTCTAAGGAGTGGCTTTTCTTTCTTTATGGATATCGTAGGCAAATAAAAGAATGTCGCTGGGATTCTTAATTTTTTCTGCCACAACTGCATCAATGAGGGACTGCCGTTCTTCATCGGTTTGCAAGAATAATCGGGTGCCTAAGATAAACTCATGATTATCCCAAATCCGCGCCAGCACCTCTGCCAACTTCTTTTCTACTCCTACAGGCGTTTCCGTTAAGGCCATCATCACCACTCCCTTTATGTCTTCCGCAGCAACATACGGCTATCGATCTGCTCAGCCAACCATTATACCGTACCGAAAAGCAAAATGAGTCAAAGGATTCCTTCTTCTCGATCTAAATGGATATTCAAGAAAACACCTCATCCATTGCACCGGGACCTCACATAATATGATTTTCACAGGCCAGGCAGCGAATCCTAAAGTTCTCCGTACGCTTAATTTCTTCGACACCGACAGACGAACGGATGGCAGCCAGTCCTTCGGCTACGGTACCGGTTTCAAAGCAATCGAATTCGTCTATGTCTTTGTCGATCAAGGGGCATCTTACCATCATCGTTCCCGCACCTCCTGTGCTTTTTGGACAATCCCTTCGAATGATATCATCGAACACGTGGACTCACAGACTGCATATACGGCAGCCCTATAGGGCCGCTTCTCAAATTCAACGAACTCGCAGCATCATCATCGGATCTGCCTTCCCTCTTTGTAGGCCTTCCTTGCTTCGTTCAAAGACATGCGATTGGCGCCGCCGCGGTAGTCCGGCTCTGATTCCTGTACGCCGTCATTACACCAGTCGCAGACATCGCAAATATCCATGTCGTTCCAAGCCTCAAATTGATACCGTCCGCAGACGGGACAAGTATGTTTCGCCATGGCCAAATCCACCTCCCACCGTTTGAAGCCTAGGTCTTCACTAAAACTAACCGTCATTATTATGTTTCATTGTATCAGTTTCAGTCTCATTTGTCGACCCGGCCATTATCCACAGCTTCTGCCCTTCATCGGGTGTCATCGACGGCAATAGAAAAAAGCCGCTCCCCATGGAACGGCTTCTCTTTCGAAATAAATATCAAAAACAAAAGAAAGCATCTCCCCGAAATCGGTAAGGCTTCTTCTGAAACGGCATCGCCTTATTTCTTTTCATCCAGCAGCATGACGCCTTGGGGCGGATTGTGATCGACGGCACCGACAATGGCGTGCGGCACATAAGGTTCTTCCAGGTACGCCGCCTCTTCGTCCGTAATCTTGACGGTAAGGGCCGCTGCGGCATCCTCCAGATATTGGGGCTTCGTCGCACCGACGATAGGTGAGGCCACACCCTTGGCCCACTGCCAAGCCAGGGCCATTTCTGACATCTTTACGCCGTGCTTTTCGGCCAGTTCATGGACACGGCGGACAATGGCCATATCCTGTTCTTCCGTACGGTCATACTTTCCCATGGCGACCCGATCCGTCCGGGAGCGGAGGGTGTCCGACTTCCACGTAGGCCGAGCCAGGTGTCCCGCTGCCAGGGGACTGTAAGGCATTAGGCTCACGCCCATTTGCTTACAAAGGGGAATCAACTCGCGTTCATCCTCGCGGTACAAGAGGCTGTAGTGGTTTTCCATGGCCTCGAAACGAGCCCAGCCATGGTCGCGGGCGCAGAGCTGCATATTGTAAAACTGATAGCCGTACATGGCAGAGGCCCCCAAGGCCCGCACCTTACCGGACTGCACCAATTCATTCAGGGCTTCCATCGTTTCTTCAATAGGCGTTTCATAGTCGAAGCGGTGGATGATGTAGAGGTCGAGATAGTCCGTCCCCAGGCGCTTCAAAGTGCCATCAATCTCGCGAAGGATCGCCTTACGGGACAGGCGGCCGTCGTTGAAATAGACTTTGGAGGCGATGACCACCTTGTCTCGGCCGACATTCTTTTTCAGCGCCCGACCTACGTATTCTTCACTCGTTCCGGCAGAATAACAATTGGCCGTATCAAAAAAATTGATGCCCAGCGTAAGAGCATGCTTTACCATGGCCTCAGTCGCCGCTTCGTCCAGCGTCCAGTCGTGCATCGTGCCGGCCTTGCCAAAACTCATACAGCCTACGCAAATTTTGGAAACTTCAATATCCGTCGATCCTAATGTCGTATATTCCATATCAGTTCACCCTTTCTAAGGACGCCGTAAAATCGCCTTTCATGCCGGACAGCACTTCCATCCCGGAGGTTACCCGCCCCAGTTTAATGAGAGATTTAGAATAGCGAAAATCCTGGTAGAAGATGCACAAATTGCCCCAAGGCTCATAGTAGCAGAGGTCGCCTGCCTCGGGATCCGTGCCGTCCGGTTCCCCCTTCGTCGGCAAGGCATCGGGAGGATAGGCGATTTTCTCAGTGCCGTTGAAATCAGAAAAATTCAGCGTCAGCGGCAGGGCCTCATAAAGGGCCTTGGCCGCCGGCGTATCATACAAGACGATGGCGATGTCCTTTCCGTCTACGGTCATCTTTACCTTCCGTTCAACCGCCGATGTGTTCCCAGACTCCCTGTCTGCCACGGCACTTGATGTTTCCGCAGCCATCGAGGCCGCATCCCCTTCAGATTGATTTGCCTGGCCGGCACAGGCCGTCAGACTGCACAGCAACAGGATGCTTGACAGGAATAACAGAACCTTGTGTGTCACCATGTGACCTCCTTTTTCGATCGTGCCTTTCGATATCGCAAGGCTTCAAAAACATTACCTAAGTGCATATTATGGTTCAAAGCGGATGGCGTGGAGGCGATACACTTCATTCAGGCTGGGGACATCCAAGATCAGGCTGTGCCCCAGATCCAAGGCATCGATCTGCACCATATCTGCCGGGGAGAGGGCGAAGTCATCAACGTCGAAATTCTGCTGAATCCGCTCGGCATGGACGGATTTAGGAATGGCCACGATCTGCTTCTGCTGCAGCCACCGCAGTACGACCTGAGCCGGGGATTTTCCATACGGGCTACCAATGGCCGTCAACACGGGGTCCGTAAAGAGGCCGTGCTGCCCTTCGGCAAAGGGAGCCCAGGCCATCGGCACAATCCGGTACGCTTCCATGACCTGGCGCAGGCTGCGCTGCTGACAAAAGGGATGGAGTTCAACCTGATTGACGGCCGGCACGACGTCGTGACTGAGGATCAAATCGATCAGCCGATCCGGTAAAAAGTTGCACACTCCAATGGCCCGGATTTTTTCGGCCCGGTAGAGTTCTTCCATAGCCCGCCAACGGCCATGGTAGTCGCCATAAGGCATGTGAATCAAATAGAGGTCCAGATAATCGGTCTGTAGATTTTCTAAGGTCTTTTCAAAGGAAGTCCTCGTTTTTTCATAGCCGGCATCCTGAATCCAGACCTTGGAGGTCACGAACACGTCATCTCGCTCGATACCGCTCTCACGAATCGCGTCCCCGACGGCCCTTTCGTTGCCGTAGCAGGCCGCCGTATCGAGGAGGCGATACCCCGTTTGAAGTGCCGTCAAGACGCTCTGTTTACAAAGGTCGTGGTCGGTAATTTGAAACACGCCAAAGCCAAGGAGCGGCATGTTTACGCCATTATTCAGCTGAATCATAGATACGCTCTCCTTCCAACACGGGCAGCTCCTGAAAGTCGGTTCAAAAAATCCCATTCGACGGCAGCCGGAGCCCTTTGAAGTCCCCCCTATTTTCTCATGTATACGAAAGACAAACCGCTGTCTTCCCGATGTTCTTTATACGCCCTGTAGCCCATTTTTTCGTACAACTTTATATTGCTCCAGCTCTTGGTACAAGTGTACAACTCTTTCACCGCGTCCGGATACAAGATATCCACCTCGGCAAGGAGCTGTTGGGCCAGGCCGCGGCGGCGGTAATCGGGATGAATCATCAAGCGGCCGACGTCGATGAAGCCCGTATCCTTTCGGCAGCGAATGGCGCCAATGATCGTGCCGTCGTCATCTTCGAGCTTAAAGGTATCCCAATTTGCAAAATCCCGGCGCGCCTCGTCTTCCGTTTCCCGGAGTGCCGGAACGTCGCGACTGCCGATCATAGCGGCTTCACTCTCAAAAGCCAGTAACTGCAGCTGATATAGTTTCGGTACATCTTGTATGTCTGCCGGGATAATTCTCATACGTTATCGCCCCTTCAACGGTCTATGAATTCCAATTCTTATACAAAAACCCTTTCCTGATACCTAGCGTCCTTCAAGGGAAAAGATGGGCGGTCCCTGGTTTTACGAAAACGCGGCTGCCCCTTCCGGAATCGAAAAGGAAAGGGCTCTATAACCAAAAAAGGTACTCCCTTCCCGGAATACCTTTATTGTATCAATATGTAGCTGCAATTCCTAATGCTTATCGGTCATCGTGAGACATGCCTGTAACGTATTTCTTGACAAATTCAAGAAAGGCAGCGACTGCCGGTGAAAAGACTTGTTCTTTTTTCCAGGCCAGAGCCGTCGACCCTTCCAGCTTAGGGGACAGGGGAATAAAGTGCAGCCCGTCGTATCGGCAGTTCAATCGCATGGCCAGGACGACACCGACCTTACTCTTAGCCAGCATAGCCTCATTGTACAGGAGGTCCCCTTTGGCGACGACATTCGCCTTGCTCAGCTCCGGTCCGAACCATTTCCCAAGATTACTTTCGGCGATATTGCCGACGGCAGAAATAAGGGGAATCCCCACCAAATCCTGAGGCGTGATGACGGTTTTAGACAGGAAAGGAGAATCTTCCCGAACCAAGGCGCCCCACTCTTCCTTCACCGGCATGGACACGAATTCGTACTTTTGAATATCCAGGGGTTCGGCCATAAGGCCCATATCCAAAAGCCCCCGATCAATCCCGTCTTTAAGGTTCTCCCCATGACCACTGAAAACCTCATAGCGAATCTGAGGGTATCGACGGTGAAAGGCGGCCATACAGTCGGTCAAGATACGCGTCGATAGAAATTCACCGCTGCCGATGGTAATCGTCCCTTCCAAAAGCGTCTCCTTTCGGAGAAAGTCTCTTTTCGTCTTCTCGGCAAGGGCCAAGATGTCCCGGGCCCGCCGTTTTAGCAGCATACCGTCTTCCGTGAGCACCACGTTATGGTTGCTGCGGGTAAACAACTTCACGCCAAGCTCAGCTTCCAAATCAGCAATCTGCCGGGATAAGGTCGGCTGGGTAACATGGAGCTGTGCCGCCGCCCGTGTAAAATTTTCCTCTCTGGCAATGGCCAGAAAATAACTCAATACCCGAAGTTCCATATCCATCCCTCCTAAAAAAAAGTATAACCATGCAGCCGGAGGAAATCAATATAGCTGGCTGTAAGTACTGCTTCTCCCTATATCACATTTTAAAAGACAACGCCCGGAACCCTTGTCCCAATTTGCCGATAACGGGCAATAGCAGCGGCGGCATCGTCGGAAAATGACTCCGCCACACCTCACATATCCGTCGCCTTCGCAATCGTCAAGGACCTCGTTCCATGCCATACGAATAAACCCCTCGAATTCGAGGGGTTTAGATTTACGACCATAAAAATAGAAAAAACTCCATCAACACAGGGCTGACGGAGTTTTTCATGTGTTCGCACAAACACTTCTTTGGTGCGCCTAGAAGGATTCGAACCTTCGCACCCGGTTCCGGAGACCGGTGCTCTATCCCCTGAGCTATAGGCGCATGAATAAATGTGCTCTAAAGAGCACTTATTTATAATACCATATTCATAAGGTCGATGCAAGGTTTTCTTATGGCACGAACCTTTCTTGGCAGGGATGTCGCCTGCCGGCAGCCGAATACGAAAAACTGCCCGATATAATGATAAAAACGAACTCCCCGGCAATCACAGTCTGCTGCAACCGCGAAAAGTTCGTATCGATTCAAGTTGGTGACCCAGTAGGGATTCGAACCCTAGACCCACAGCTTAGAAGGCTGTTGCTCTATCCAGCTGAGCTACTGAGTCAATAAAAAAATGGAGCGGGTGATGGGAATCGAACCCACATAACCAGCTTGGAAGGCTGGCGCTCTACCACTGAGCTACACCCGCATCTTCGTATGGTCGGAGCAGCAGGATTTGAACCTGCGACCCCCTGGTCCCAAGCCAGGTGCGCTACCAAACTGCGCTATGCCCCGCCAACAAAAGATATTATACAAGATATAGCATAACTTGTCAACGTTTTTCTTCTCCTGCCACAAAGGACAGGCATTGCCAACCGTCCTCATAACGAGTACAATAAAGGTAGTCTTTTACGTAGGAGGTAATGTTTCATGCCAAGTGCAATGAGTATTCACTTTGAATCGGACCATCCCTTTATCGCCGTTCCCCTCGAAGGGGAAACGATTCAGGACCTTCAGATCCGAATGGCCAAGATTGTAGAAAACCCTTATGATATGATGGCCTTTGATGCCGGTTATTTTAACGGTGCCGTCAATTTATCCCAGCTTTGGAACGCCTTGCTGTACATCGCCCGTGAAGCCGCCAATCCGTCGGTCCTCTTTTCCTGCGACAAGAGCAAGCTTCCTGAAATGTACCAGACCGACCGCGATTACGGATCGATCCTGCGCTTTGCCATCCGCTCGTCCCTCATCGACGCCGTCAAGATTGAAGGCAGCCTCGACGAGGACAATTTGGAAGACATTGCCGGTCAGGCCGTCGACCTCAGCTGTGTACCGATCATCGTCATCCGCGGCGAAAAAGGGGCTAAAGCAGCCGATCTCGTCGCCATGATGGAAAAGCGCTGGGACCTCGAAGCCGTGACCTTTGAACTCGTCGTCCCTGTCGAAACGGCAGCCGATATCGACGAATTGAAAGCCGCCGCCAAGGCCTTTAAAGAAAAGCATCATGATGCCGTCGTCATCCCCCATCCCACGGGACCTGCCGCCAAAGAAGCCATGCTGAAGGGCGATACCTTCGGCGCTTCCATCCTCTACGCCGGTGACGAAGCGGGCGAATTACCGTCTGCTGCGGACGTTCAGGCCTTGATTCATCCCGAAGGGTAATGGGGATAACAACTCTCCCCGCTACGCCTTTTCAAGGCCAAGGAGAACATCCCCTTCTCATGAAAACACAGATCAACCAGCCTTCCTGACCGAGGGCTGGTTTTTTCGTTGGCCATTCATAGCGCCTTCACCGAAAAAGTTCCCGGCCTTTCCCCTGTCCTATCAAAAATCATTTCGCCAGTATTTTTATGGCGCAGAGGCCTCATTCTCCCTCGTGATTTTCTAATTCTTTGACCGTTCCCTCTTCCCAATTGAAGTGTTTTTCGATACAATAAGTGAGAGACATATCTATATACTCCTTTCAGTTCTTCGTGGTGGTTGAGCTAACTGGCAGTGTTGGATATGTCTTATTTTATATAAAACAAGGGGTCTTGTGAACCGGAGTGTCCACAAGACCCCAACATTTATTATAGAACCAAAAAGGCCACCGCCGGAAACTTCCGGTGATGACCTTTTGATAGACCGTGACTTACTGCAAGTTTTTCGTCAATAACTGATTGACGACGCCCGGGTTAGCCCGGCCTTTCGTTTCTTTCATGATCTGACCGACGAGGAAGCCGATGGCTTTCTTCTTACCGGCCTTGTAGTCTTCGACAGACTGAGGATTGGCAGCGATGACTTTCTGTACCAATTCTTCGAGAGCACCGGTATCAGTAATCTGGACCAGGCCCTGTTCTTTGACGACGTCGTCAGCCGATTTGCCCGACGTCCACATTTCCGGAAGGACTTTCTTGGCGATTTTACCGGAAATCGTGCCTTTGGCAATGAGCTTCAAGAGACCTGCCAAGGATTCCGGTGCGACGGGAGATTCCGTAATGCCAATGCCTTCTTCGTTCAGCTTCTTGGCAAATTCGCCGAGCATCCAGTTGGCCGCTTCTTTGGCGTCGACGCCTTCTTTTACGACCGTTTCAAAGTAGTCAGCCGTCTGTTTTTCAAGGGTCAACAGGTTAGCGTCGTATTCGGAGAGGCCCAATTCGTCCTGGAAGCGCTGGCAGCGAGCATCCGGCATTTCCGGCAGTTCTTTGCGGACTTCTTCGATATATTCCGGCGAGACTTCGATAGGAATGAGGTCCGGTTCCGGGAAGTAGCGGTAATCGCTGTCCCCTTCTTTGACACGCTGGAGGATGGTTACGCCCTTGGCTTCATCCCAGCCGCGGGTTGCCTGCTGGATCGTGCCGCCTTCTTCGAGGATCTGTGCTTGGCGGACGGCTTCGTATTCAATCCCCTTCTGAACGGCGCTGAAGGAGTTGATGTTCTTGATTTCCGTCTTCGTTCCGAGGGTCGTCGAACCGACGGGACGGATGGAGATATTGGCGTCACAGCGCATGCTGCCTTCTTCTAAGCGGCAGTCCGATACGCCGAGGTACTGCATGATGGAGCGCAGTTTTTCAAGGTATGCCCGAGCTTCGGCACCGCTTCTAAGTTCCGGTTCGCCGACGATTTCAAGGAGGGGCACGCCCGTACGGTTATAGTCGACGCGGCTCGAGTCGGAGGTGGCAATGGTGCTGCCGCTGTGGACGAGTTTGCCGGCGTCTTCTTCCATGTGGATACGGGTCAAATGGATGCGGCGCTGTTTGCCGTCGACGTCGATATCGATGTAGCCGCCTTTGCAGATGGGAAGATCGAACTGGGACGTCTGGAAGTTTTTCGGTAAATCGGGATAGTAGTAGTTCTTGCGGTCAAATTTGCTGAAGGGCAAAATGTCGCAGTGAAGGGCAAGGCCCGCCTTTACGGCATAGTGCAGGACTTCTTTATTTAATACGGGCAGGACGCCGGGCAGACCTAAGCAGACCGGGCAGACGTGGGTATTCGGTTCAGCGCCGAATTCCGTGCTGCAGCCGCAGAAGATTTTCGTTTTCGTTTTTAATTCGACATGGACTTCCAAGCCGATAACGGATTCATATTTCATTAAAGTTCAACCTCCCCCATGGGCGACGGCATGCGAAGATCCGTCCGATTCTGTTCAAACGTATAGGCCGCACGGAGCAGTGTCGCTTCGCCTAAGGCCTTGCCGATGAGCTGCATGCCGATGGGCAGGCCGTCTTTGTAGCCGCAGGGAATGCTAATGCCCGGAAGGCCGGCTAAGTTCAAGGGAACGGTGCAGACGTCGCCGAGATACATCGCCAGGGGATCGCCGCTGTTCTGGCCGATCTTGAAGGCCGTATCCGGTGCCGTCGGCGTCAAGAGGATATCGCATTTCTTGAGGGCTTCATCGAAGTCCTGTTTCATCAAAGTCCGGACTTTCATGGCCTGCAAGTAGTAAGCGTCATAGTAACCGGAGCTCAAGACGTAGGTCCCGAGGAGGATACGGCGCTTGACTTCGTCGCCAAAGCCTTCCGTACGGGTCTTGATGTACATGTCGACGATGTCTTTGCCGTCGACACGCATGCCAAAGCCGACGCCGTCGTAGCGAGCCAAGTTGGAGCTGGCTTCGGCCGGGGCGATGATGTAGTAGGCAGCGATGCCGTACTTCATGTTGGGCATGCTGATGGGAACGATGTCGGCGCCCAGTTTCTTATACGTTTCCATGGCGTCGTCGAGGGCTTTGCGGGACGCAGGGTCCAGGCCTTCGCCGAAGAATTCTTCCGGGATGCCGATTTTAAGGCCTTTGACGTCGTTGACCAGAGCCTGTTTATAATCTTGTTTTTCCTGAGGAATGGACGTCGAGTCTTTAGCATCGTGGCCGGCAATGGCGTTTAAGACGATGGCGCAGTCTTCGACGTCGTTAGTCAGCGTGCCGATCTGGTCGAGGGAGGACGCGTAGGCGATGAGGCCGTAACGGGATACGAGGCCGTACGTCGGTTTGAGGCCGACGACGCCGCAGTAAGCGGCGGGCTGACGGACCGATCCGCCCGTATCGGAACCGAGGGCCCAGACGGCAGAACCGGAAGCGACAGCGGCTGCCGAACCGCCGGAAGAACCGCCGGGGACGCAGTCGAGGTTCCACGGGTTGTGCGTTTCATGGAAGGCCGAGTTTTCCGTCGAGCTGCCCATGGCAAATTCGTCCATGTTGGCCTTGCCTAAGCTGATATAGTCGGAAGCGGCCAGTTTTTCGATGACCGTTGCATTATACGGGGCTTTGAAGTGTTCAAGGATCTTCGAAGCACACGTTGCCTGCTGGCCTTCGATGCAGATGTTGTCCTTAATGGCACCGGGAATCCCGGCGAGGTCGGCAATCGTTTCGCCGGCGGCAATCTTAGCATCGACGGCGGCGGCTCCTTTGAGGGCGCCTTCGCGGCTGTCCGATAAGAAGGCCCGTACCTTCGGTTCTACAGTATCTTTATGAGCAAGAAAAGCCCTGGTCACTTCGACGGCAGAGACGTCGCGGCGGACGAGCTTTTCTTGCAGTTCGTGAATGGTTAACATACATCGGCCTCCTATTAATCCTGAATGACTTTCGGAACTTTGAAGCATCCTTCGTCTTGTTCCGGCGCATTTTGAAGCGCTTTTTCATTAGAGATGGACGGCTGGGGCACGTCGTCGCGCATGACGTTGGACATGGCCACAGCATGGGCCGTCGGCTTGACACCGGTCACGTCGACCTGACCTAAGAGATCCATGTACGATAAGATGTCGTTCAGCTGTTTCCCGACCGTTTCGATCTGGTCGTCTTTGACTTCCAGTCGGGACAACAGTGCGATTTTCTTTATTTCTTCGGCACTGATTTTCATACTGACACTCCTTGCAGAAAAATTTGGCATTGACAAATCGAAAGGCTTTGTCAACATTCATACATATACAATTTAATCACCTTTTGCTGTATTTTGCAAGCGCAGGCCCGGCAGCCGCCGGCGTCCTTCTTCCGGACAAGGAAAAAGGCGCCTGACTGGACAAGCGCCAAAGGCTTGGAAAAAGAGCTCTCTCGGTATCCTTACCGTACCATCATGTCGCGGATGGTCACATCGGGATGGTGGTACTGATCCTGGGGCAAAACGGTCTTCCCGTGGACGGTCACGGCCTGATGAGGGCACCAGTGCAGGCAGGCCAGGCAGCGGCTGCAGCGCGGCCCGATGACGGCACCCGACGAGGTACTTTGGATGTTGTCGACGGGACAGATTTTCGTACATATCCCGCAGGACACGCATTGTTTCGGATCGACGGACGGCGTCAGCCAGTAATTGCCAAAACTCCGCAGAGGGCCGAAATTCATGACATCGGCTGCCAAAGAACCGGTGACCTCTGAGGCATCGCGGACTTGGCGGCGAATGTCGTCGGCACAGTCGTGAAGGACATCGTCAGCCTTGTCGAGGCGGTTCATATCGTAGTGGATATGACGGCGCGAGGCGACGGTGCTGTTGGCAATCATGGGCAGGATCAAGCCATAGGCCAGGTCGCAGCCTCTCTTTTTCAGCAGTCGGGACAGGGTCCTGAGGGTCCGCCCTCCCGTTCCGCCGCAGGTGGCGATGCCAAAGAAATAAGTCCCCTTATCGAGGGGTGCCTTGGCGATAAAATCCCGCACCGGTTCCGGCACGTCGCCGAAATAGACGGGAAAGACAATCCCGAACCTTCGATGGGGCAAGTGTTCGGGCTGGCCCATGATGTCGGCCAGCGGCAGGGCCCTGTCGCCGGTCAGTTCAGCCAGTTTTTTCGCTGCATATAAGGAATTGCCCGTTCCTGAAAAATATCCAATCATAAAGTCCACCTCAAAGACAACTGCCTCTTTTCGAAGAAGACAGTCGATAATTTATATCTATTATAGCATGAAGGGCCTTTTCTGTCTTGAGGAGGCTTTATATTATATGTATCCCCGTTCGCAGAGACTGACGAAAATACCGTCACCGATGATGATGTGGTCCAAGACGGGGATTTCCATGATCTGACCGGCTTCGACGATGCGCCGAGTAATGCGGATGTCGTCCTTACTCGGCTCGGGATTTCCCGACGGATGATTATGGACTAAGATGACGGCTGCCGCATTGTAGCGCAAGGCATAGCGAAAGACGTCGCGCCCCTTAGCGAGGCTGGCATCGATGGTGCCGATGGTCAGGGTGCGGTAGGTAATGAGCTGATTTTTCGTCGATAAGTAGACGGCGCCGAACTGTTCCTGCGGCAGAAAACGCAGGTCTTCCATGACGTAACCGGCTACGGCATCAGGCGTGCTGAAATCAGGAGCTGAGCGCAGGGCCTGCTGGCGGGAAATGCGCCGGCCGAGTTCGATGGCGGCGCAGACCGTGACGGCTTTTTCTTCGCCGATGCCGCGGATATGGCAGAGATCGTCGACGCTGGCATTACTCAGGTAGCAGAGATTTTCACCGGGCAGAGAGCGGATGACCTGCCGCGATACATGAAGTACCGAGTGCCCCTTAGTCCCTGTCCGCAGCAAGATGGCCAAAAGATCTTGGTCGGTCACTGCCGCCGGACCGTGGCGGATAAATTTCTCTCGCGGTTTCTCACAAACGGCGAGTTCCCTCACCGGCGTATTCATACATGGACCTTGGCCTTGTGAAAGAGCTTGCAGACCTGAGACAGAGGCAGGCCGACGACATTGGTATAGGAGCCGTTGATCTTATCGACAAAGGCGGCTGCCCGTCCCTGGATGCCGTACGCGCCGGCCTTATCGAGGGGTTCCCCGGAGGCGATATAAGCCTTGATTTCCTTATCCGTCAGATGGCGGAACCAGACTTTCGTTTCCACGACCTTGGTAAATTCCTTCTTGTCGTTGATCAAGGCGATGCCCGTATAGACGGAATGCTTCTTACCCGACAGTTCGCGCAGCATTTCCATGGCCGCCGTCCCGTTTTTCGGCTTGCCCATCATGACGCCGTCAAGGGCGACGATGGTATCCGCGCCGAGGACCCACTGGCCCGGGAACTTTTGGGCGACGTCGCGGGCCTTGCCGAGGGCCTGGTCCTGGACGTACTTCTGAGGATCTTTCTTCTTCGGTGATTCTTCATGATAAGAACTCGGGTTGACCATGTAGGCCACGCCGATCTGGGTCAACAGTTCGCGGCGGCGCGGCGAGCCAGAGGCTAAAATAAGCATGTAATCCCTCCTGTAAGTTACTGAATATGGCGAAAGAGCACACCGGCTAAGAGAATGCCGATGACACTCAGTAAATTCGGTGCCAGATGGATGCCAAACTGCAATTCCATGAGATAAAGATTGAGGTGAATCTGCTGGATGTTCAAGATTTCATAATGCTGCGTCAATGCCGGCAGGACGCCCTGCAGGGCCGGGACGGCGTATAAGGCTTCTCCTACGATACCGCCGAGGATGCCGCCGGCAATGAGAAAGATAAATAAGGACAGCCAACTATGCGAGCCAAGATTTTTCATGCTTCCCCTCCTCCATTATATACACCATGCGAAGAAAGGGCTGCCCCCTCTCAGGAAATTCTAATCCTTCCGGAGAAAGACAACCCTTTATCATCGGCTTTATTGATTTTTCTGTTTCTGCATCTTCGCCCAGGTGTCGCGGAGGCCGACGATGCGGTTGACGACCATGTGATCTGCCGTCGTATCGGGATCGATGACGAAATAACCCTGGCGCAGGAACTGGAACTTGTCGCCGGCCTTATAGTCCGCCAGGGCCTTTTCGGCCTTACTGTGGTAGACGACGAGGCTGTCGGGATTGATCTGGTCGAGGAAATCCTTGGAATCGCCGTCATCCTGGCGAAGGAGGGAATCGTAGACCCTGGTTTCGACGTCGACGGCATCTTCGGCATTGACCCAATGGAGGGTCCCTTTTACCTTGCGGTCGGCGTTGGCACCGCTGCCGCTCTTACTTTCAGGGTCGTAGGTGCAGCGCAGTTCGACGATGTTGCCATTTTCGTCTTTGACGACTTCTTCGCATTTAATGATGTAGGCGTATTTCAGGCGGACTTCCTTGCCCGGAGCCAGGCGGAAGAATTTCTTGACCGGTTCTTCCATGAAGTCGCCCCGTTCGATGTATAAATGCTTGCTGAAGGTCATGTCACGCGTGCCCATGGCTTCATTTTCCTGGTTGTTGTCGGCCTTCATCGTTTCCGTCTGGCCGTCGGGATAGTTGGTCAGGACGACTTTGATCGGGTCGATGACGGTCATCAGGCGCGGAGCCTTCATCTTGAGGTCTTCGCGGATGCAGTATTCGAGGAGTGCCATTTCGACCATGTTGTCGGCCTTGGCGACGCCGATGCGTTCACAGAAGTCGCGGATGGCTTCCGGCGTATAGCCCCGGCGGCGAATGCCGGAAATGGTCGGCATACGGGGATCGTCCCAGCCGCTGACGATGCCCTTTTCGACGAGGGTCCGCAGTTTGCGCTTACTGGTGATCATATTGGTGACGTTGAGGCGGGCAAATTCGATCTGACGAGGCTTCTGTCCTTCCGGATCTTCCCAGTCTTCGAGGACCCAGTTATAGAGCGGACGATGGGCTTCAAATTCAAGGGTACAGATGGAATGGGTGATCCGTTCAATGGCGTCCGATACGGGATGAGCCAGGTCGTACATGGGATAGATGCACCACTTGCTGCCCGTCCGGTGATGGTCGGCGTGGACGATGCGGTAGAGAATGGGGTCACGCATATTGAGGTTGGGGCTGGCCATATCGATCTTAGCACGGAGGACCTTTTCACCGTCGGCGTACTTGCCGTCCTTCATTTCTTCAAAGAGCTTCAAGTTTTCTTCGACGCTGCGGTTGCGGTACGGGCTTTCCTTCCCCGGTTCGTTGAAGGTGCCGCGGTAGGCGCGGATTTCGTCGCCCGATAAGTCATCGACGTAGGCCTTGCCGAGGGTGATCAGTTTTTTGGCGTATTCATAGAGCTTATCGAAGTAGTCCGAGGCATAGAACATGCGGTCGTCCCAGTCAAAGCCCAGCCACTTGACGTCGCGCTTGATGGAGTCGACGTACTCCGTATTTTCCTTGGACGGATTGGTATCGTCAAAACGAAGGTTGGTCAGACCGCCGTATTTCTTAGCGATGCCGAAGTTCAGGCAAATCGATTTCGCATGGCCCAGGTGGAGATAGCCGTTCGGTTCCGGCGGGAAACGGGTGTGTACTCGTTTGCCGTATGTATTTTTCTCGTTGTCTTCATCGATAATGGTTTCAATAAAATTTTTGGTCGTTTCGTTATCCATCGATGTGTCTCCCCTTTTATCTATGTATGAATGCTTGTTCAGTATTTAATTATACCTTGTATACCCTTGTCTTTGCAACTCATATACCCTATAAGAATACGAGTCTCCCGACAAGGAATGGCCGTCTCCCGCCACCGCAGCCGTTCCCGCAATCCGCCTCAAAGGAAGTTTGGACAGGCCCAAAGGGGCATGATATAATCTAATTTATAAAAATATAAAGGAGTCGATGCTGCAATGATAAAAAAATTAGTCACCTTTGAGGACCTCGGTTTCGTCCAATGGGGCGTCCTCGATGAATCGGAAAAAGCCATCTACGGGGCCATTCCCTTAGAAGAAGCCTTCTTTACGCCCCTTCCGGAAACGCTATTAGAATTCATCCGCCAGGGCAATGACGGCATCTTAGCCTTAGCCGACGCCCTCGAACAGAACGAAAAGACCGGCGCCGTCAAGGCTAAACCTCTCGACACGGTCCGCATCATGGCCCCCATTCCCCATATGGAACGGAACGTCTTCTGCATCGGCAAAAACTACGCCGACCACATCGCCGAATTCGATAAGACGGCCCTGCCCGACAAACCGAAATACCCGGTCATCTTCACCAAGGCCACGTCGGCTGTCATCGGCCCGGACGACCCTATCGAACCCCATAAAAACGTAACCGAACAGGTTGACTACGAAGGAGAACTGGCCGTCGTCATCGGCAAAGAAGGTTCCGACATCCCCATCAGCGAAGCCATGAATCACGTCTACGGCTTTACGATTTTGAACGACGTAACGGCCCGCGACCTCCAGGCCAACCACGGCCAGTGGTTCCACGGCAAGAGCCTCGACACCTTCTGCCCCATGGGCCCCTACGTTCTCCTGCGCGATGCTGCCCCTGAAACCTTTGACATCATCACCAAGGTCAACGGCGAAGTCCGCCAGGACGGTTCGACAGGCGAATTCATCTTCACCATCCCCGAACTGATCCACACCATTTCCCAGGGGACGACCCTCTTCCCGGGCGACGTCATCGCAACGGGCACGCCGAGCGGTGTCGGCGTCGGCTTCAATCCGCCCCGCTTCCTCCATTCCGGCGACACCGTCGAAATCACCATCCCGGCTATCGGCACCTTGAAGAACAAAGTAAAATAAGGCCCAAATCAATAACCTGGCACACAACAAAGGAGCTGCGAAGAAATGATCACTCATTTCTCCGCAGCTCCTTTTGGTAGTGGTATCTCAAACGGGAAGGCCTTTACGACGGGTTTTCTTCCTGTTTCTGAAGCACACTGTGTTTACGGCCGTAGACGAAGTAGATCAGCCAGCCAAGGATCGTCCAGCCCGAAAACAGCATCAGCGTATGCGGCGACAGTTCAAAGAAGATGAATGCGCAGCAGATGAAACCTAAGGGTGCAATGATGTGGACAGCGGGGCAGCGGAATCCGCGCGGATGATTCGGATAGATGCGGCGCAGAACCAGGATGCCGACGCTGGAGCACAAGAAGGCGAAGATCGTACCGGCGCTGCACGTTTCAGCGACGATATGGATCGGCGTGAAGCCCGTAATGCAGGCAACGATGACACCGATGACAATCTGAATGATGTACGGCGTCTGGAACTTGGGATGAACCTTATAGAGGCTCATGGGCATCAAGCCGTCACGACTCATGGAGTAGAGGGCACGGCTCTGGGCGAAGAGCATGCCCAGGACAACCGTCGACAGGCCGCAGATAGCGCCGGTGCCGACGATGGCCGAACCGAGGTGAAGGCCGATGTACTCCAGAACGAAGGATGCCGGTGCTGCCGTATCCAGCATGGGATACGGGACGACGCCGGTCATGGTCGCACAAACGGCGATGTAGAGGACCGTACAGATAGCCAGAGCCGAGATGATGCCGATCGGCATATCCCGTTTCGGATTCTTCGTTTCTTCGGCAGCCGTCGACAAGGCGTCGAAGCCGAGGTAAGCGAAGAACAGGACGGCGGTCCCGGCGAAGACACCGTGGACGCCATAGGGCAGGAAGGGTTCCCAATTCATCGGTTCAATATGGGGACCTGCCAAGAAGAGGAACAAGAAAATCGTTCCGATTTTAACGTAGACCAAAATGCGGTTGACGTGCGCACTTTCGCGGACGCCGACGACGAGCAGCGCCGTCGCCAATGCAACGATGAGCACAGCCGGTAAGTTAATGATGCCTCCATCTGCCGGAACGGCCGTCAAGGCCTTGGGAAGGTCGATGCCCATGGAATGCAGGATCCCGACGAAGTAGGCCGACCAGCCGCCAGCAACGGCGCTGGCACCGACAGAATATTCCAAAATCAAACTCCAACCGACCCACCATCCGAAGATTTCACCAAGCGATGCATAGGCGTAGGTATAGGAGCTGCCTGATACAGGCAAGAACGAAGCTAATTCAGAATAGGCCAAACACACAAACGCACATGTGACGGCTGCAAATACGAAGGATAACATCAGGCCAGGGCCAGCGTATTTTGCAGCGCCGATACCGGTCAGAACAAAGATCCCCGTACCAATAATGATGCCCAGACCCATCATGGTGATGTCGAAGGCTCCTAAAGCCTTGTTCAACTTCTTTTCTTTCGTATGGGCCAGCAAATCATCGAAGGATTTACGGCGTAAAATGTCCATAAGCTCATCCCCTGTCTGTTATTTCGCAGTCACACCGTTAGACGAAGAGGAGAAAATGCTTTTCCAGATAAAGCCGATGACGAACCCGGCGATGGTAAAGCATACCCAGCCCATCCCCAACGAGTGGAGCGGTACCATAGTAGCAAAAATAGTATCAATCTGTCCAAGCGAGAATTCAGCAGTCTGAAGTCCCGTAACGATAGCCGGAATCAAGGTCAGGCCGATAGTCCATGCATAGACGCACTGCCGTCCGCCAAAGGCGTTGTGCAGGAAAGCCAAGATGATGATGGCAACGACGAGCGGATAGATGAACATCAGGACCGGAATAGCGGCGGTGATGATCGTCTTCAAACCGAACATGGCAACGAAGAAGGAAATGAGGGTAAAGATGACGACCCATTTCTTGTAACCGATTTTGATCAGTTCGTTGAAGTACGATGCGCAAGACGTAATCAGGCCGATAGCCGTCGAGAGACAAGCCAAGAGAACGATGACGGCCAAGATGACAGCACCGGCGTTGCCGAAGAGGATCATAGCACTCTTAGAAAGAACAGGAGCGCCCGTTTCCTGGATACCGAAAGCGGCGACGCTGTCGGCGCCGATTTTAGCGACGAAGATGTAGACGAAGCCCAAGCAGCCGACGGCGATAGCACCGGCTTTAAATACTTCTCTCGTAATGGCCGACGGCGTCGTTGCCCCGTCTTCCATGACGAATTCAATAACCAGGATGGCAAATACTAAGGAAGCGATGGCGTCCATCGTATTGTAACCGTCGAGGATCCCCTGAACGGCGGCGACGGTAGCCGTGCCGTAAGCGGCAATCGGTTCCTGCGGCGAGCCGAGAGGCGTAATGAAGGATTTTGCAATCAGCAGTAAAATAGCGATCAGCAGTGCCGGCGTCAAGATCTTGCCGATGCGGTCGACCAGTTTCTGCGGCGAAATGGATAACCATAACGAAATGAGGAAGAATAAAACCAAGAAGCCGGTCATGATGGCTTCACTGCCGCCACTCTGCAAGAACGGACGAACGGCGATTTCATAAGAAACGCTGCCCGTACGGGGAATGGCGAAGAACGGCCCAATGGTCAGATAACTGATGACCGTAAAGAAGAGGCCGTAAGCCGGATGGACGCGGCCAGCCAGTTCCTGCAGGTTCTTACAGCCTGAGTAACCCATGGCCAGGACACCGGCCAAAGGCAAGCCGACACCGGTGACGACGAAGCCCAGGACAGCCCACCAGACGTTGACGCCGGCAGCCTGACCCATGGCAGCCGGAAAGATCAGGTTCCCGGCCCCGAAAAACAGCGCGAACAGCATAAGCCCTATGGCTACCGTTCTGTTTCCCTTATTTTCTCCCATAATAACACTCCTCCTAACAATTAATCGTGTCAATAAATAATAAGGACGCTGAATCGATTAAATTAAATAATTTAATCTTGAATTTATTCTATCATAAAAAAGGAAAAAAATCACGAATTCATGTCAACTTTAATCTAATTCTAATAGACAAAGGTCCATCTTTTAATATTTTTTCGTTAATCATGTAAATTCGTTAGTTTTTCTTGTAAAATCTGTATAAACGATTTGTTATCCAAAGGAGAACGGACGGCTGTCCTTATATAGGACGGCGATAAACCGACGTAATTGGCACAGGAGCGGACTAAGATTCCCTCTTCACGAAGGGCGGATATGAGCGGTTCTGCCAAGGACCCGTCGACCAGGCGCCATAGGAGGAAATTGACGCAGGGCCGCCAGACTTCGATGCCGGGCATATGGGTTAAGGCCTCATACAGCCGATCGCGTTCCGCGGCGACGAGGCGGCGCGACGCGTTTTGGTAGTCCCGGTCCCCTAAGGCGGCGACGCCGGCATACTGGGCCAGGACGTTGACGTTCCAATCGTCTTTATGGCCTTCCATGAGACTTCGCCGTAAGGGCGTCGTCACGCCAAAACCGAGGCGCAGCCCCGGCAGGGCATAAAATTTAGTCAGGGATCGAATGACAAGCAGCGAATCTGTCTCCTGTGCCAGTTCTCGGACGGAATAAGCTTCTTCCGACGGGAGAAAATCGAGAAAAGACTCATCGACGAGGATGTCCGTCCCCTTGCGGGCCGCAAGTTCCGTAAGGGCTTTCAGCTCCTGAGCTGAGGCCAGGGTCCCTGTGGGATTATTAGGATTGCCGATGACGATGCAGTCGACGTGACCGCAGGCCGAGCGCAGGGTTTCCCAGGGATAAGAAAAATCCCCTTCCGCAGACAAATGACAGTAGTCAATAGCAGCCCCAATAGCCCCGGCCGCCCGTTCGTACTCACTAAAAGACGGCACGGGAAGCAGCACCCGCCGCGGCCGAAAGGTATGCATGTAGAGATAAAAGAGTTCAGCTGCCCCATTTCCCAGGAGGAGGGAATCTTTGGAGACGCCGTAGGCTTTCTCAAGGGCTTCCCGAAGGGCCGTCCCCTGGGGGTCGGGATAGTGGACGACGGCGTCTATGTGAGCCGTTATGGTCTCTTTCACGGCCGGCGAGAGTCCCAGTGGATTGATGTTGGCACTGAAATCGAGCCAAGCCTTCCCCGGCGGCGGAGCCGCATAAATATTGCCGCCATGTTCAAATCGTTTAAGCACTGCCTATCACCTCCTTTCCATAAAAATGCCGCCCTCTTGGAGATGGACCGTATCGACGTAGGTCCAGTCGGGAAAGGCAGCCGTCAAGGAGCGGACGATGTCCGCTCGGACGTTCAGCCTCTCCCCTTCCGTAAAAAAGACACCGGCAACGGTCCCGCTGTGGGCCGTATTGACACCGACGACGCCGGGCTTTTGAAGGGCCCTTTCGACAAAGGCCGGAAAGTCCGGCTTTTCCAGGAGAGCCTGATTGGCCAGGGCACTGTACGTCGCCGCCCGCCCCAGGTTCTCGGCCGTAAGCGGGTCCTGTAAGAGGGCCATGCCGGCCGCCATGGCCTTTGAATCCGGTTTTCTTCGGCGCCGCCCCTTTCCGTGGAAGGCGACGGTATCGACGATGCCGCCGGAGTCAAAGACAGCGATGGAAAGCTTGGGAACCTGTGAAAATACGGCCTTGATGCGTCCCGTATCGGGCTCGATGACGGCCATGCCCCGACAAAAAATGCCGTCGGTCGGCTCGATAGAAGCGGCCAGGCGGCCAATCTCTTGTTCACGTAAGGGGCGTCCTAAAACGAAGCCGACGGCGGCCAGGACGGCGCAGATATCGGCTGAACTCGAGGCCATGCCCTTGCCTTCCGGGAGATCTGACGTAAGGTAAAAATCATAGGGCAGATAAGCTTCTTTACAATAGGCCTTGGCCAGGGAAAACGCCGCTTCGGCCTTGGCCCCGCCGCCCATGAGCCTTCCCTTACCGGATCGGACCGTGACCGTCGTGTAGCGGTCGATGGGACAGGTCACCAAAAAGGGCTCGCCCTGCCAATAGCCCTGCATGATTTCCCCGCAGGACCCGGGCACGCGGATGATCAGCTCCATAGGCCGTACCGTGCCCAGGACAAAAAGGCCGTCATGACCCCGGCCAACAGGGACGCGCCGTACATGAGTCGGATGGTCTGTTTAATATGGATCGGTTCCAATTCGCGGCCGGCATCGCCCATGTATTCCCGGAAGGTGTCTTTTCCGAAATAGCGATTGTGGCCGCCCAGGCGGATACCGAGAGCTCCGGCGACGGTCGCTTCAGCGTAACCGCCATTGGGACTGGGGTGCTTTTTCGCATCGCGGCCCATGATGTTCCAGGCCTGTTTGTAGTCATGGCCCAGGATGGCAGCGACGGCGATGAATAAGAGGCCTGTCAGTCTTGCCGGGATGTAATTTAAGACGTCGTCGACACGGGCAGCGACGCGGCCAAAATAGAGGTAGCGGTCGTTCTTATAGCCGATCATGGAATCGAGGGTATTGGCCGCCCGATAGACGACGGCCAAAGGCAGGCCGCCGAGGGCGAAGAAAAATAAGGGCGATACGATGCCGTCGACGGTATTTTCGGCAATCGTTTCCACCGTCGCTCTCGTCACTTCCGGACTGTCGAGGTGCTTCGTGTCCCGGCCGACGATCTGGCCGACCTTGATGCGGGCCATGCGCAGGTGGTGGCGCAATAAATAGTTATATATATCCCGGCCGGCCTTGGCCAGGCTGTGAGGGCAGATCATAAAGGACAAGATAAGGCCCTGGATGGCATAATTCACCCCTTGGTGAGGAATAAATTCCAAGATCAGGACGATGGCCAGGGTCAGATTATAGAAAAATAACAAGGTGATGAAAACCAACAGGCCGCCTAAGATGAAATGCTCCCACTTCGATGATTTTTCATTGTAAAAGAGTCTTTCGAGCATGCTGATAAAGGACCCCATCAAGGCGACGGGATGAAGCGTCGTCCGCGGATCGCCGATGATAAAATCGATAATAAAGGCTGTGATGACCGTAATCATCGTATCCCCTCCTCTATGATGCGCTGCAGGCGTGGCATGTCGAGGGCTTCTCTCACGACGGCAGCCAAGCGGTCGTACTTTTCTTCTTTTTCCTGGCGGTAATGGAGACTCACGGGCAAATCCCCCCAGCCTTTTTGGCGGCGCAGGACGTTCAAGAATCGGCGGCGGAAGTCGTCGTTGTCAAAGATGCCGTGAATGTAAGTTCCCCAAGCCAGGCCATCCGTCCGGGCTGCACCGACCGTTACTTGGCAGGGCGCTTTCGAGCGGCTGGTCACGACGAAGGGATGGGCATCGCTGCCATCAACGTCGGTCCGTCCCATATGGATTTCGTAGCCCGTAAGCGTCCCGGCATCGATAGACTCGCCCAAAAAGGGCAGGCTCCGGCATTCGGCCGTCACCTGAAAAGTCAGCTTCTCCGGGCTGAAGGTCGTCGTCCCCTGAAGGATGTGAAGGCCTTCGACGCAGCCTAAGTCGGATTCGCTCCCGTCGGGATCGACGACGGCATCACCCATCATCTGGTAGCCGCCGCAGATGCCGATGACCGGTTTCCCCGCTGCCATAAAGGCTGTGAGGGCCTTATCCCAGCCATTTTCCTTGAGGAACAATAAGTCTTCCGTCGTGTTCTTGCTGCCCGGCAGGATGACGACGTCGGCCCCTGAAAGTTCATCGGGCCGGCTGATATAATAGAGATTGGTATCTTCTTCCCGCGACAGGCTGTCGAAGTCGGTGAAATTGGAAATCTTCGGGACCTTGACGACAGCGATGTTTACCGTATCGGCCAGCGGCCCTCTTCCCTTGTCCTCCAAGGACACAGAATCTTCGTCGTCGATGCCGAGGTCGCCGATATAGGGAATGACGCCTAAGACGGGCTTTCCCGTCTTTTTCTCTAAGAACTCGACAGCCGGCGTAAAGAGGGAGACGTCGCCGCGGAATTTATTGATGATCAGGCCTTTGACGTGAGCCCGTTCTTCGTCGTCGAGGAGTTCCAAGGTGCCCACCAGTGCCGCTAAGGAGCCGCCGCGGTCGATATCGGCTACTAAGAGGACCGGTGCGCCCAGGTATTTGGCGACGCGCATATTGACGATGTCGTGGTCCTTAAGGTTGATTTCGGCCGGACTTCCGGCGCCTTCGATGACCAAGGTGTCGTAGGCCCCATCGAGGCGTGTGAGGGCCTCTTTTACGGCGTCAAAGGCTTTGATGGCGTAGCCCTTATGGTATTCCCGGGCCGACATATTGCCCACGGGGCGGCCATTGAGGATGACCTGAGAGCAGGCATTTCCCGTAGGCTTCAAGAGGACGGGATTCATGTCGACCATGGGTAAGAGACCTGCCGCCTCGGCTTGGGCGACCTGGGCCCGGCCCATTTCCAGCCCGTCGGCGGTCACATAAGAATTGAGGGCCATATTCTGGGCCTTAAAAGGAACGACGCGCTGTCCCTCTTGTAAAAAAATACGGCACAAGGCCGTCGTAAGGATGCTCTTGCCGACATGGGAACTCGTCCCCTGCAGCATGATATATTGTGCCAACCCTTATCCCCTCCTGTCATAAAAAAACGGTGTGGCTGCAATGGTTTAATTATATCGTTTCTGCAAAAAAATGCAAACGCCGGGAAACGGAAAAAACCGCTCGCCGGAAATAATTTCCGGCGAGCGGCTGCATAGGTCTTATCCGTGTAATTGTCTGTCTAAGTCTTCCAGGCGTGCAATGCGTTCTTCTGTCGGCGGATGAGTGCTGAACAAGTTCATCAGCGTACTGCGGGCGCCGGAAAAGGGATTGATGATGCACATGTGGGCCGTTGCCTTGCTGGCACCGGGCAATACCTGATAGTGGGCGTAATTGTCGATTTTCGCCAAGGCACGGGCCAGGGCGATGGGATCGTCGATCATGCGTCCCCCTTCTTCATCGGCCATGTATTCCCGCGTCCGCGAGATACCCATTTGGATGACCGACGCCGCTAAGGGCGCTAAGAGAGCCGTTGCGATGAGGGCGATGGGATTGCCGCCTTCGCCGTCATTGTCGCGGCCGCTGCCGAAGATGGCAGCCCACTGGGCCATATTGGCGATCATGGCGATGGCACTGGCAAAGGAAGCGACGATGGTGCTGATCAGGATGTCGCGGTGAAGGACGTGGCTCATTTCATGGGCCAAAACGCCACGGATTTCATCTTCATCGAGGAGATTCATGATTCCTGCCGTTGCCGCTACGGCTGCGTGGGACGGATTTCGTCCGGTTGCAAAGGCGTTGGGCACGTCGGTCGGAATGATGTAGACTTTGGGCATAGGCAAATCGGCACGCTGCGCCAAATCGGCTACGATGCGGTACAGATAATGATCTTCCCCGACCTGTTCGGCCTTGTAAGCCCGCAGTACCATGGTATCGCTGAACCAATAGGAGAAGAAATTCATACCCATGGCGATAATAAACATAATCATGACGCCGCTGCGGCCGCCGAAAATGCCGCCCAGAGCCATGAGGATACAGGCCAGGGCCGTCATGAGGAATACCGTTTTCACACTGTTCATAAAACTCACCCTCTTCAAAAAAAGCTAAAGGTCAAAAGGTTAAACTAACTATGACCCTATTATATACGTTCTCAGGTTCATTGTCAACAAAGGCTATTTCAGGATCTTGTTGTTGTAGCGGCGGATGTAGACGATGTAGTCGCCGTCACTGTCCTTTTGGCCGTCAAAGGCGACGGTAATGGAGACGTCGTCTTGTTTCCATTCCACTTCCTTATCGCTCTGTTTGACCGGGAAGTTTTCCATATTGGAATAGATTGTGGCTACGAGGCGGGTGTAAATGGACTTGGCCGTGGCCTTATCCTTGGTCTTGAAATAGTTGTCAAAGGCGAGGACCCGGCCTTTGGCCGACGTATCGGCCGAAAAGATTTCGATGCCTTCCGTGACGGAAACGTTCTTTACGACCGACGTCCGTTCGGCTTTTTCCGTGAAGGACACGGTGCTGCCGTAGAAGGTCCAATCCGATAAAACCGAGAAGTTGCCGTCAAAATCGGCTCTCGGCATGCCGAGGTACACCGTCTGATAGGCCGTCAAGGGATTGGCCGCGATTTCATCGACGGACTGGTTATAGTCAAAAGCGCCGGCCGAAGCCGTAAGGGCCGTCCACAGTAAACCGGCTGCGAGTATTTTCTTATACATCATCATAAACCCTCCTTACCAAAAGGGAGCCAAAAGCAGCGAGAACAAGGTGAAGATCAAGCGCTGCAGGGGAATCAAAATATACGTAAAAACAGGGGTCATCATCAAGGCGATGAGGATCAGGAAGCTGTAGCGTTCGATGCTGGCCAGCTTATACGACCATTCCGTCGGCAAAAAACACATCAGGACCCGTGAGCCGTCGAGGGGCGGCAAGGGCAGCATGTTGAAGATGGCGAAGTTGACGTTGTACAAGACGATGAGCTGCAGCACCATGGGCAGGGCCGTCGAGGTGAAGAGGTTCAGCTTGGCGAAAATCAGCTGGACGACGAGGGCGATAAAGCCTGTAATCAGGTTGGACACCGGGCCGGCCAGGGCCACGCAGATCTCCCCTTTCCGCCAGTTGCGGAAGTTTCCGGGGTTGATCATGACCGGTTTCGCCCAGCCAAAGCGGGCTACGAGGAGCATCATCAGTCCTACCGGATCGATGTGAGCTACGGGATTCAGTGTCAGGCGCCCCATCATCCGCGGCGTATCGTCCCCCATCCAGTCTGCGACTTGGGCGTGGGCATATTCGTGAATGACCAGGGCAATGAGCAGGCCGGGGATACCGGCGATAATCGCGAGTATATTAAAATCAAACATTGTATTCTCCTTTCGTATACTTTATATTATACGGTATCTTGCCCTATATAACAAGAGAGGCTGCCGCACACGGGTACGACAGTCTCTCTCAGGTTATGCTGTTTTTATTATCGCTGACGATATTCGTATTCTACATTCTGTTCGACCATGACGGCCTTTTCTTCAATTTCGCGAATCTGGGCAATCATACGGGCTACGAAGGCTTCGTCTTTGATGGACCGCAGATTGATGCGGACGCTGTAGAAGGCAGACCTCATGGCGGCTCTGGCGTTCATGGCAGCAATGGCCCCGTCGGTGATGACCCAGGCGTTGCCGTAACGGACGGCTTGTTCTGCCAGTTGAAGGAGGGCAAAGATGTCCTTCCCCAGCTCAAAAGGCGACGTAGCCGCATCTTTAAAGGCCTGTTCGACGATGGCCGCCCGATGGGGCGTATCCTTTGGCAGGCGGACGGAACGGATGACGTTGTCGAAGGCCGCCGCGTCTTCGGCGATGCCGTCGAGATAGCGTTGGCGCAAGGCCTGTGCCTTGTCGCGGATGGACACCATGAGCTTTTCGATTTCTTCATACCCTTTTTTCCCGATGGTCAGGTTGGCCACCATTTCCACTAAGGCTGCTGCCGATGCAGCCGTCATGGCAGCGATGCCGCCGCCGCCGGGAATGGGCTCTTTAGAGGCCGTCACCGCTAAGAGTTGGTCGAGAGGCATCGATTGGAACTTCGTATAATCCATCTTAGAAGAGACCTGTAATGACGCCGTTTTCGTCGATGTCCATGCGGTTGGCCGCCGGGACCTTCGGCAGGCCCGGCATGGTCATGATGTTGCTCGTCTGGCAGACGATGAAGCCGGCACCGGTGCAGACGCGGACGTCTTTGACGGTGACCGTAAAGTGCTTGGGAGCCCCCAGGAGAGCCGGATTGTCCGACAGGGAATACTGGGTCTTGGCCACGCAGATCGGCATGTGGTCGAGGCCGAAGGCTTCCAGTTCCTGAATCTGTTTCTTGGCGTTGCCTTCAAAGACGACGCCGTCGCCGCCGTAAATCTTCTGAACGATGGCCGTCAGTTTGTCCGGAATGGAATCGTTGACGTCGTAGATCGGTTTGTACGGCGTCTTGGGCTGTTCCAGCATCTTGAGGACTTTTTCGCCCATTTCGACGCCGCCCTTGCCGCCTTCGGCCCAGCAGTTGTTGAGGGCTGCTTCGACGCCGTAGTCGGCGCAGAGCTGGCGCAGGGTTTCGATTTCAGCGTCGGTGTCGCTGATGAATTTATTGATGCCGACGACGACGGGAACGTCGAAGAGGCGCATGTTTTCGATGTGTTTGGCGAGGTTTTCAAAGCCCTTCTTCAAGGCTTCGACGTTTTCTTCCTGAAGGTTCTTCTTGTCGACGCCGCCGTGCATCTTGAGGGCCCGGACGGTAGCGACGATGACGACGGCATCAGGTTTGATCCCGGCGAAGCGGCACTTGATGTCCATAAACTTTTCAGCGCCGAGGTCGGCACCGAAACCGGCTTCCGTAACGGCGATGTCGCCCATCTTCATGGCCAGTTTCGTGGCGACGACGGAGTTGCAGCCGTGGGCGATATTGGCAAAGGGACCGCCGTGAACGAGGGCCGGCGTATGTTCGATGGTCTGGACCAGATTCGGTTTGATGGCATCTTTCATGAGGATAGCCATGGCGCCTTCGACGCCGAGCTGACGGGCCGTAACCAAATTGCCGTCCAGGTCATAGGCGACGGTGATGTCCCCCATCCGTTTCTTGAGGTCCATGAGGTCACGGGCTAAGCACAGAGCTGCCATGATTTCCGAAGCGACGGTGATCATGAAGTGGTCTTCCCGCGGGAAGCCGCAGACCTTGCCGCCCATGCCGACGACGAGGTTTCTAAGGGCCCGGTCGTTCATGTCCATGACCCGCTTCCAGATGATGCGGCGCACGTCGATGCGAAGGGCATTGCCCTGATGGACGTGGTTGTCGATGGCCGCTGCCAGAAGGTTGTTGGCCGCCGTAATGGCATGCATGTCACCGGTGAAATGGAGGTTGATGTCTTCCATGGGCAGGACCTGGGAATAACCGCCGCCGGCAGCGCCGCCTTTGATGCCAAAGACAGGGCCGAGGGACGGTTCGCGCAGGGCGACGACGGCCTTATGGCCCATGTAATTCAAAGCCTGTGCCAAACCGATGGTCGTTAAGGTCTTGCCTTCGCCGGCCGGCGTCGGCGTAATGGCCGTAACCAAGACGAGTTTGCCGTCTTTTTCTTTAGAAAGGCGCTTGATGGCGTCAAAGGAAATCTTGGCCTTATATTTGCCGTAGAGTTCCAAGTCGTCGTCGGTCAGTCCGACCTTTTTTGCAATGGTCGTAATCGGTTCTAATGTCGTCTGTTGTGCAATTTCGATATCGCTTAATACCTTTGCCATGGTAGTCACTCCTTGTCCGCTGCATAAAAAAAGGCCGCTCCGCTGGTAAGTTGCCCAGACGGTCGGCTTCAAGAAATCATGCTCCCCGTGGTAACTCCACTTCCGTCAGTCACATGATTGTGCATTTATTATACAAAAAAACAGCCCTCGTCGTCAAGGGCTGTTTTTACGTACGGTATGAATGGACGTTGGAACAAGACGCCGCCTGTCTTAATCCGGAAGGACGGTAATGTCCAAGCGGTCAAAACCGGCCAGGAAACCTTTTACGGTCTTGGCGATGGTTTCACATCCGCCGACGGTCTTGCTTTCGATGTTAAGGGGCATATTGGTGTCGTGGAGGGACATGCGCAAGAGAGCCCAGCCGCCGTCGAATACGAGGCGGACACCTTCATAAGACGGTTTGGCAATGGAAATCCCGGCTTGTTCGGCCCGTTCTTCAAAGGCTTTGAGGACGTCGGCACCATAGGCCTGCGCGTCGTCGCCCTTTATCTTGAGGCGGTATTCGACACCTTCAGCAGGCTGGCCGAGGGCTGCGATGAGGTCGCCCAAGGGCTTTCCGGCTTTCTTGGCCTTGGCGGCGGCCATGAGGAGTTTGACAGCCAAATAAGCGCCGTCGTCGAGGTAGTAGTTTTCACTTAAGGCGCCGTGGCCCGACGTTTCGATGGCCAAGGGCGATACGGTGCCGGCCTTGTTAAGGCGGATGCATTCGTCGATGACATTCTTATAGCCCCGCATGTAACGGTGATGGACGAGGTGCAGTTCGTCCTGAAGGAAGGTCGTCAATTCGTCGGACGTGACCGAGTCGGTAATGATGGTACTGCCCGGATAGTCCGGAGCTAAGATAGCGGCCATCATGGCGATGAGGGCGTTGCGGTTGATTTCTTCCCCACTGGGCAGGACGGCGCTCATGCGGTCGACGTCGGTATCGAAGATGAGGCCCAGGTCGGCCTTGTTGTCGAGGACGGCTTTTCGAATGGCCGCCATGGCTTCTTTATTTTCCGGATTGGGGATATGATTCGGGAAGTGGCCGTCCGGTTCGAGGAACTGACTTCCTGTCGTATCGGCGCCGAGGGGGGCCAATACTTTAGTGGCAAAGAAACCGCCGCTGCCGTTACCGGCGTCGACGACGATGTGCATCCCTTCCAAGGGACGGTCGAACATGCCCGCACGGAGACCGGCGCAGATCTTCTGGCGCAGGTGGAGGGCATAGCGGTCGATGAGGTCCAGCGAGGCGATGGCTGCCGTCGATACGGCCGTTGCCGATAAATTCGAAGCGATGGTCAGGACTTCTTTGATTTCCTGCTTTTCAAGGCCGCCGTCTTTGGTAAAGAATTTGAGGCCGTTGCGGTTGTACGGCAAGTGGCTGGCCGTGATCATGATGGACCCGTCCATGGCCGTGTCTTCAAAAATGATGGACATGAACATGGCCGGCGTCGATGCCAAGCCGCAGTCGGTGACGTGAACGCCCCGGCCGAGGAGACCGGCAAAGACGGATTCCTTCATCATATCGGCCGAGATGCGCGAATCGTGGCCGACGGCGATGCGCAGATCTCCTTCCTTTTTGCCCAGTTTCTTCGCTAAAAATTTGGCAAAGCCGGCGGCAATACGGTTGACCGCTTCCGGCGTCAGGTTGACCTTTTCGTCAGGAACGCCTTCGACGGCGATGCCGCGGACGTCACTGCCGTTCTGTAATTTTAAGATAGCTTCGGTAGAGTTCATATGCCTGTTCCTGCTGCCTATCCCGATAAGGCAGCTTTTCCTTTCTGTGATTTACATCTATCATACTGAAAATCGGCCCCTGACGCAAGGCGTGCAGGGACCTGATGTTTACAATACGTATTTTTCGATGGCTTCAGCGACGGCGCCTTCGTTGTTGGTCGCTTCGGTCACGACGTCGCAGTACTCGCGAATGACGGGATTCAGGTTGCGGACGCCGACGGACAGGCCGGCCGCTTTAAGCATGTCGATGTCGTTGATGTTGTCACCGATGGCCATCGTTTCTTCCGGACGCACGCCGAGGATATCGGCCAATTTCAAGAGGCCGGCGCCCTTATTGACGCCTTTATGCATGAATTCAATGTAGCGGTTGCTGGAGAAGCTGACCGTAATGTCGTCGAGGAGGGGTTTCAGTTCGGCATGGACGGTTTCCAAATAGTCGTAGTCCGTATTGGTCAGGATCAATTTCCCGACTTCTTCTTTACCGCGGATAAAATCGAGGGTCGTTTCTTCGCAAGGCGTGTAGGCCATGCGGCCCTTCAGGAAAGCTTCTTCGTCCGGCGTAATATTGGTGATGTAGACGACGTCCCGCGTATAGATGTGCAGGCACTGACCGTAGGAAGCACACTTGCGGAAAATCTGATCGGCCAGGTCAAAGGGAATGGGATCCCAGAAAAGGGAGCGGCTGCCCTTGTTTTCCGTGATGTTGCCGCCGTTGAGGCCGATGACGTACTGGTCGGGCTGTTCAAAAAGACGGAGTGTCTTCAAGACGCCGTCAATGGTGCGAAAACTCCGACCCGTGCAGGGCACGAATTTGACGCCCTTTGCGACAGCCTTGGCAATGGCTTCGATATTGCGCTGACAAATCGTCGCATCGCTGCTGAGCAGCGTTTCATCCATATCACAAGCAATGATTTTATAGTTATTCATGACCTACTCCTTTACAAATCGCATGACGGGATAGTTACTAACTGATACTACGAACATATCATGTCTGAGGCATTCCCGCCACCCCAGGGACAGAATCAGTCCCATTATAGTCAAAAAAGAAGGGCTTCTGCCCTTCCTTTTTTATGATCGATGCCGCCGGTCGCGGATGGCCCGCCACACAGCCGACACGGCCTTAAACAGCACATAAATGAGTACTACATTAAACAACAGGCCCAGAAAATCGGCGGCCCAGCCAAAGTTCCCCATGCCAAAGAGGCTGCTCAACATGCTGCCCAGGAACATGCCCCCGGCAAAGAGGCCGATGCCGCGCATAGCGCCGCCCCAAGCCGACGAACGGTTGGCTGTCGTATTGGCGTTGGCCCGAGGCGCAGCCGTCTGACTGCGAGTCTGGGATTGTGCCGATGAAGCGTTATTATTCGTATTGGCCTTAGGCGCCGCTTTGGGAGCCGTCACCGCCGGTGCCGACCGCGGGGCCGACATGCGAATACCGCCTTTTGCAGCTTGGACCGGCTGGTACACAGGCGCCGCAAAGAAGGCCGTCTGGAGAAGTAAGAGACAAGTCACGCAAAAAAGCTTTTTCTTCATGGTAATTCCTTTCCTATCTATCGATGAACCGGCACGGCGTCCGGCGTTATTCTGCTTTCTCTGCCGGAAGCGGATCCGTTTTTTCCCCCGAAGCAGAAATCAAAGTGTGTAAGGGGATGGCCGCCAAGTTTTCCGCCAATTTATCCTGAATGGCTGCATAGGCATCGTGGGTCGGGCAAGAGCCGTGACGGCGGCGATACAGGCATTCAAAGTTGCCGTCGAGGCAGCTGATGATCATGTTATCCCGATCCATAACGGTGATGACGTCCATCAGGTTCAATTCATGCAAATCTTTCACCAGTCGGCAGCCGCCTTGGGCTCCGCGGATGATTTCAATATATCCGGCCTGCTCGAGCTTCTTGGAAATCTTGTAAGCAAACTGACGAGGAATCAGCTGTTCATCACTGATTTCCTGAATATTCTTCTGTTCCCAATCGGCCAGGGACCGTAAAATACGTATTGCGTAGTCAGTTTCTCTTGTTATTATCACTTTAACATGCTCCTTCTCTATTCTCTATGGATTAAGTCTATTATAACCTAAAATCAAGAGGAAGGCTATACTTTACTCATAGGAAATGATAAAAAATTCATATCTATCTAAAATTTATAAGTAAGGGCCTGAAGGACCCGTTTTATGCATAATAGAATCTTGCCAGTGACTGCAAAAACTTATATAATAAAGAGTACTTGCATATTTTAGCTTTAACAATAGATGAGGTGTACTATGTCATTAATCGATGAAGTAAATAATCGCCGTACTTTTGCCATCATCTCTCACCCCGATGCCGGTAAGACGACGCTGACTGAAAAATTGCTGCTCTACGGAGGCGCCATCCACCTGGCCGGTTCCGTCAAAGCCCGGAAAACGGCCAAGCACGCCGTCTCCGACTGGATGGAAATCGAAAAGCAGCGTGGGATCTCGGTTACCAGCTCGGTCCTGCAGTTCGACTACGAAGGCCATCACATCAACATCCTCGATACGCCGGGCCATCAGGACTTCAGTGAAGACACGTACCGGACGCTCATGGCCGCCGACAGCGCCGTCATGCTCATCGACGTCGCCAAAGGCGTCGAAGCGCAGACAAAAAAGTTATTCCGCGTCTGTAAAGAACGGGGCATCCCCATCTTTACCTTTGTCAATAAAATCGACCACTTCGGCCGCAACCCCTTCGACCTCATGGATGAAATCGAAGATATCCTGGGCATCCACGCCTACCCCATGAACTGGCCTATCGGCCTCAACGGCAGCTACCAGGGCATTTACGACCGGGCCTCGTCGTCTATCGAACTCTTTGAAAAGGACACGACCCACGGCCAGAGAAAATTAGCCTCGACCAAGGGATCGGCTGACGATCCGATTTTCAAGGAACTCCTCGAAGAAGACGTCCACCAGGGCCTCATCGACGACATCGAACTCCTCGACGAAGCCGGTGACGAATTCGACATGGAAAAGGTCAAGCGCGGCGAATTGACGCCCATGTTCTTCGGCTCGGCCATGACCAACTTCGGCGTCAAGCCCTTCCTCGAAGAATTCCTGCGCATGGCACCGAAACCGCAGCCGCGAAAATGCCTCGAAGGCTCCGTCGACCCGACGTCGGATCAGTTCACGTCCTTCGTCTTTAAGATCCAGGCCAACATGAATCCTCAGCACCACGACCGCATCGTCTTCATGCGCATCTGCTCGGGCAAATTCGAAAAGGGCATGTCCGTCACCCACCGTCAGTCCGGCAAGACACTGCGGCTCATGCAGCCCCAGCAGTTCCTGGCGACGGAACGGACGATCATCGAAGACGCCTATCCGGGCGACATCATCGGCGTCTTTGACAACGGCACCATGGGCGTCGGCGACACCTTATACGACGGCAAAAAGAAGGTCACCTTTAAAGACTTCCCGACCTTCCCGCCGGAACTTTTCGCCCGCATCCGCGCCAAGGACTCGATGAAGCGCAAGCAGTTCCTCAAGGGCATGACCCAATTAGCCCAGGAAGGGGCCGTCCAGATCTATGAAAACATGGGCTCCATGGAAAGCTACATCGTCGGCGCCGTCGGCCAACTGCAGTTCGAAGTCCTCGAATACCGACTGAAGCACGAATACGGCGTCGATTTAGAAATGAACCGCCTGCCCTACACCGTCGCCCGCTGGATTCAGGACAACGGAAACGACTATAAGGACCTCAAGAACATCGACAGCGCCATGATCGTCAAAGACCATAAACAGCGCGTCGTCCTGCTCATCACCAACGAATGGCAGGCCAACTGGATCGTCGAACGGAATCCCGATTTCACCTTCTGCACGACGCCGGACCAACTGGCCATCGAAGACGAAGAAGAATAATCACAAGCATCGTAAGCACGCCGAAAAGACCGGAAAGAAATGGAATGCACTTCTTTCCGGTCTTCTTTATATGCTGAACAAGATAAGGGTTGATTCCAATATACAGACTAAGCGACGGCGCGGCACCATTCCGGCAGGGTGATGGTGCGGTCGAAGGCCGGCAGCCAAATGCCCTCGGTATGATTATAAGTCCGAATGAGGATGCGGTCGTTGTAAAGATAGATAGAGTTGGAATAGATGGTATCTTCGTCCCAGTCGCTGTTATAGACGTTGAGGACCCGGCCTTCATAATAGTTCTGGTCATCCATGAAGGTCGCATCGTCCGGCATGGTATGGGTGTGTCCCGATACCCACAGGCGGACCTGATGGTGGCGGGCCAGGATGCGGCGGATGTCGGCGGCGGGCTGGGCCGAATTGCGCGGCGACGGCAGGCTGACGCCGTTCTTTTCGGGAACGGCCGTATTTTCTAAGGGAGCGTGACAGAAGATGATCGTCGGCATCTGACGGTGAGCGGCCAAAGTCTGGTCGAGCCAGGTCAGCTGCTGGTGAGATAATTCGACGGCAGCGCCGCCGGTAACCGTGTCCGGCGACAGGAAGACGAGGAGATAGCCCCGCTGTTCCTTGGCATAATAGAGGGGCCCGAAGGTCTTGGTATAGCGGGCAAAGTGCAGGATCCGTTCGGTGCTGCTGCAGGGCCGGAGATCTTCGCCGTGGCCCGTATAGAGCAGTTCATGATTGCCGGCAATGAAGGCTTTCCGCTTTTTCAGGCCGTTGACGACGAGCCGCACCAGGCGGTATTCTTCGGCACTGCCGTTTCGTTGGACCATATCGCCCGTAAAGACGGCTAAATCAAGGTCGCGCCAGTCGTTCATATCCTGCAGGGCAGCCTCTTTAGCGGCCATATAACGCAGGCGTTCTTTCGGCGTGACCAGCTTTTTGCATGGATAATGGAAATCACTAATGATCGACAGGCGTGAATAATTTTTTTCTTCCAGTGTCTCCCGATTCCTGGAAAACAGTGACGAAAACATGGCATCTCCTCCTCATCCCCAATAAAAACAGGCTCTCGTTGTACATCTTCAGTATAACGAGAGCCTGTATAACTTTTGCAAAGACTGGTGGAAATGTCTGTAAAAGGACGCGTTCTACAAGGTCCTTTCAGTCTCGATTATGCCTATTCTTCTTCCGGATAAGTCAGGCCCCACTGCTGACGGATGGCGGTCATGAGATCCATGACGTCTTTCGTGTATTCCTGGCACATGCCCTTGCCGCCGTTGGCGACGGCCTGTTCCATGTCGAGGACTTCGTACTGCAGGGCCTTGGCCGTGCTGCCTTCCCGGATGACTTCCTTGCGGCCGTCTTCGGTGTAAGTAATAGTCGCTTCTTGAGCCCGGGGATAGTCGTAGATTTCGATATAGCCCTTATCAAAGGCGGCCATGCCTCGTTTCGGCTGCTTGGCGTGAAGGGACAGGGCTAAGGTTGCCATCTCCCCTTCTTTATTCTGAAGGAGGATGCCCGCCTGTTCATCGACGCCGGTCGGGGCCCGAAGGACCTGAGAGGCGATTTGGTCGGGCTGAGCCGTCATGAAGTAGCGCACGAAGGACAGGGCGTAGACGCCGATATCGAGGAGGGCGCCGCCGGCTAAGCTGCGGTTGAAGAAACGGTTCTTCATGTCGTATTCTTTATAGCTGCCGAAGTTCATCTGGACGAAGCGCAGTTTCCCTAAAGCACCGGAATTTACGAGTTCAGAAAGTTTCTTATAAATCGGCATATGGTATAAGGTCATGGCTTCGGCCAGGACGACGCCTTTTTCGTCGGCGACCTTACGGGCCCGAGCCAGTTCGTCACTGTTGAGGGTAATCGACTTTTCACAGAGGACGTGCTTGCCCGCTTCAAGGGCCGGAATCAGGTACTGGATGTGCGTGTTGTGCGGCGTCGATAAGTAGACGATATCGACGTCGGGGTCGGAAAAGATGTCTTCCGGCTTGTCATAAACTTTGGAAATGCCGTATTTTTCGGCAAAGGAGACGGCTTTAGCATGGGTCCGATTGCCGACGCCATACAAGTTTCCCCCTAACTGCTGCATGGCCTGAGCCAATTCATTGCCGATAACGCCGCAGCCTAAGGTTGCCCAACGATAAGATGTCATGATACAAATCCCCCTTTTACGATAACAGGCGGCTGACGAGTTTCACACAGTCTGCCGCGTCTTTAGAATAGCCGTCGGCACCGATTTCCTCAGAAAAGCTCGGCGTGACAGCAGCGCCGCCGATAATGATCTTGCCGTCATAATGCCGGTCGGCAGCTTCGGCAATGACGTCTTTCATGTGCATCATGGTCGTCGTCATCAAGGCCGACAGGCCGACGACAGACGCCTTGTGGCAAAGGGCCGTTTCGATGATCTTACCGGCCGGCACGTCTTTGCCGAGGTCGATGACCTTATAGCCGTAGTTGCGCAGCATGAGGCCGACGAGGTTCTTGCCGATGTCATGGACGTCGCCTTCGACGGTGGCGATGATGATGGTCGCCATGTCGCTCTCGCCCGGTGCCTTTTGGATGAGGGGCTCAAGGTAAGCAATGGCCGTCTCCATCGTATTGGCGCTGGCAATGAGCTGGGGCAGGAAATAAATCTGCTTGTCGTATAAGTCACCGACTTTCGTAATGGCCGGAATGAGCTGTTCATCGATGACGGCCCCAGGGGGCATCCCCTTGGCAAGCTCCGCTTGAGCCAGGGCGACGATGGCCTCTTTCTCGCCGTCTAATACGGCCTGATAGACGGGACTGACCGGCTTTTCGTCCGTGCCCTCAGACTCCCCCGAGGCCGGTCCGGACAAGGATTCACCATGACGGGCCAAGAGTTCCGCTTCCTGCTGCCGTTTGGCTTCAGCCTCTTTCTTATCGAAATACTGCATGCGGCGAATATACCCGAGGTCGCTTCCTTCGCGGTTCATGAGCATATTGGCAGCGGCTGCCGTATTCATCAAGAGGTCCTGCGACGGATTGGCAATGGCCATGGTAAGGCCGCTGGCAATAGCCATGGAAAGGAAGGCTGCATTGACGTACATCCGGTCGGGCAGGCCGAAGGAAATGTTGGACAGGCCGCAGACCGTGGCCAGGCCCAAATCTTTTTTACAGTGAGAAAAGGTCGCCATACAGTCGAGCGCTGCCGACGGCGCCGCACCGACGGTGGCCACTAAGGCGTCGACGACGATGTCTTCTTTCTTGAAGCCGGCGTCGTAAGCGTGATGCAAGAGTTCGTCGAGGACGGCGTGCTTTTCCGCTAATGTCTTGGGAATGCCTTCATCCGATACGGGAAGGGCGATGAACATGGCGCCGTACTTCTTGACGACGGGCAGGAGCTTTTCGTATTTTTCCGTTTCACAGGAAATGGAATTGACCAAGGCCCGTCCGGGATAGATGCGAAGGGCTGCTTCCATGATGTCCGGCGAACTGGTGTCAATGCTCAGCGGCAGTCCCGATACACCGGTTACTTCATAGATGGCCTTGAGCATCATGTCTTTTTCGTCGATGCCGTTGGTCCCCATGTTGACGTCGAGGATAGACGCCCCGTACCGTTCCTGTTCGCGGGCCATGGAGCGGACTAAGTCGAGTTTTCCCGCTCTCAATTCAGCTTGGAGTTTCTTCTTCCCCGTCGGGTTGATGCGTTCGCCAATGACTTGAAAATCGCCGTCGAGGTGAATTTCAAGGACCTGTCGTTCCGACGCCAGTACGCGGGAATGGACGGCCTGAGGAACTTTCGGCGTCAAATCTTTTACGGCGTCGGCCAAGGCCTTGATGTGAGCCGGCGTCGTTCCGCAGCAGCCGCCGACGATATGGGCCCCGGCTTCGATGAGGAGGAGTCCGTCTTTGACAAATTCTTCGGGCGTCGTCTTATAGACCGTCTTGTCACCGTCAAGTTCCGGAAGGCCCGCATTGGGCTTGGCGATGATAGGGATATTGGCGTACTCGTACATCGTCCGCACCGTATCGACCATGTCGGCCGGCCCTGTCGAACAGTTAAGACCGACGGCGTCGACGCCTAAGTGTTCGAGGACGACGACAGCCGCTTCCGGCGGCGTACCGTATAAGGTGCGGCCGTCTTTCTCAAAGGTCAGGGTGGCCATGATGGGCAAATCGCAGACTTCTTTGATGGCCAGGACGCAGGCCCGCGTTTCTTGAAGGCTCATCATCGTTTCGACGACAAAGAGGTCGACGCCGGCTTCATAAAGGACCTTCGCCTGTTCCTTATAGACCGTCACCAATTCTTCAAAGGTCAAATCCCCCATGGGATAGAGCTGGCGGCCGGTCATGGTCATGTCGCCGGCGACCAGGGCCTTGTCTCCAGCCGCTTCTTTTGAAATGGCCACCAACCCCTCATTGATGGCTTTTAAATCATCGTCTAATCCGTATTCCGCCAGTTTCAGGCGGTTTCCCGTAAAGGTCGGCGCATAGACGATCTGCGTGCCGGCGTCGATGAATTTCCGCTGCAAGTCGATCATGACTTGACGATTTTCCAAAATCCATTGTTCCGGGCAGACGCCGATGGGCATGCCGGCCTGCTGTAAATTGGTTCCCGTGGCGCCGTCGAGGAGGACAACGCCGCTGTCTAAGAGCCGCTGAAATGCTTCGTTGGTCAATCTACCTTCCCCCTAAAAATTCATATATGAAATGTACAAGCGTTGAAAAGCTTCTTCGTTGCCAAGGACAATTTCTTCAGCCCCGGCGGCAGCCGTCCGCAGGTTCTCCTCCGAAAGGGATCCTGACAGGAAGGCCGCTGCCCCTTGGAGTGCCGTATTGCCGACGGCCGTCGCCTTAGCCGCTAAATCAGGCGGCAAGAGGCCGATGACGGCGGCTTTCTCCGGGTCGAGGCGATAACCAAAGCCTCCCGCCAGGCACACCCGATCGATGCGTCGGCGATCGATGCCGCTCCGTTCGATGAGGGTTTCAATACCGGCCCGAATGGCACTCTTAGCCATTTGGATTTCCCGAATATCCTTCTGGCTGAGGACGATGCGTTCATAATCGAGAGTCGACCCCAGGGTAAAGCCCATGGTGAAATAAGGTTCCTCTAATTTTCCCGTCTCATCGACGAGTCCTTCTGAAACGAGGCCGGCCATGGCTTCGATGATACCGGTCCCGCAGATACCGACGGGAACGGCGCCGTCAATGGTGCGGACAACGGCTTTACCGCCTTCGATGCGGACGCCGCAGATGGCGCCGGAGACGCTGGCCGTTCCCCACTTCAGTTTGCCCCCTTCAAGGGCCGGTCCTGCCGGCGCCGAGGCGATGAAGCGCTGATTCCGATTGCCCAGGACCAATTCCCCATTGGTACCTAAGTCGATGAATAAGGTAACTTCGTCGGAATCCATGAGGCCACAGGCGGCAATGCCGGCCGTAATGTCGCCGCCGACGTAGGTACTCATACCGGGAATCAAGGTAACCTGACAGTCCGTCAGGAAGCCGTCCCTTCCAAAGACCTCGCTGAACGAATAGGTCTCGCCGCCTAAGGAGACCGGCGTAAAGGGCCAATTGCCAAGGCCTTCACAGGACCAGCCCATGAGCAGGTGAATCATGGTCGTATTGGCCGCGATGGCAACCTTATGGCACGAGGCCTTGGCTTCGGGATGATCGTCAAAGAGTTTTTCCATCAGTCCCAGAATATCCCGGCGAACGGCTTTCTGCAAGGCCTTGCCCTTGCCCTTATTGGCCGCATCGATGCGGCTGATGACGTCGGCCCCAAAGGAGCGCTGATGGCTTCCGGTCGTCGCCGCAGCCACGATGCGGCCGTCCCTTTGATCGATGAGGGCCGCAGCAATGGTCGTCGTCCCGATATCGACGGCAATGCCGCAGCCATGGTTCGCCAAAAGTTCATCGCCGGAGGCCTCATCTTCATGAAGGGCCAGTGCCGAAAATCCCTGCTGTTCGCGAAGAGGTACAGCGATCTTCGTGTCTTCCGTCGTTTCGGCCTGACAGGCAAGGCGCCATCCGTCCTTCAATTGGCTGTCGGAGAAGACGTTGCGGTCGGCTGCCGTCACGGCAAGCGTTCCCGACACGACGCGGACGCGGCACTTTCCGCAGCGGCCTTTGCCGCCGCAGGGCATGGGAAGACTCGTTCCCTGTCCTTGGATGGCCTCATCGACCTTAACCCCAGCCGGAACGGTCACGACGGCTTCGCCGCCCTTATCCTGCCGGTGGTCACAGTCGGTCTTAGGGCAGGCCGCACAGTCATGGGCAGCGCGAAATACGTTGGCATCGGTCCCGACGTCAAAGACCAGGCTCATCGATTTGGCCGGCGACAGGACAGAGTCTCGATTCACGGTGACGCCGACGGACTGACGGGCCTTCGTTTCTCGCACAGCGTCGGCCTGGACCGTTATGGGAACGTCACTGCCCGGTTCGTGACGGCCCGTAATGCCGCAGCCCTTTTGCCGGCAGATGAGTTGAAGCTTCTGCAGGACGTCTGCTTCAAGGGCCATGAGGCACGTATCGGCCAAGGCATTGAACAAGAGAGAATCCATGACGTCGCCGTCTTTTTCATATCGGTCAAGCTGGCGGCTCACGGCCTCGCCTAACGTCAGGATCGCATAGACCTTGTCGTCGGTAAACGCCAAAACAGCCTTAGCCTGCATCAACGGGCGCAGGACCGGCACCAACTCCTGACAGCGAGCAAGACTCTTGTCCCGGCCGAGACCGGCCTTCTGATAGCCGGCAAAGTGCAGCGCCTGATCGACGTCGGGAACGATCCGTTGTCCCCTTAAAATACGAATATCAGCCATGACCTTTCCCCCTTACATAATTATTTAAGGTATATTATATCGAAAATCAAAGAATACCGCCACCGATAATGGAAAATTTATCGGATTTTATCGCAGACAGGCTAAAAATCGTCCCACTTCCACGAGTTTAGGCACGGCTTCCTCGTCAGTTCCCCCAATAGACCGGCGTACCGTCGGCAGCCATGCCATCTCCCTTCTTGACGGCCCTTTCCGATTGGCGTATAATAACTTGGTAAGACTTTACGCGCTGATTACATGGGCCTATAGCTCAGCGGTAGAGCCACCGGCTCATAACCGGTTGGTCCTTGGTTCGATCCCAAGTGGGCCCACCATACGATACAGCGATTCTCCGCTTATGAAGAATGAGCTGTCAGCACGAAAAAAAGACGATGACAAGGTATCTCATGATGCCTTGTCATCGTCTTTTTTCTTTATAAAAATCCAACTGCCGCAAAGACGGCAATCGTTTCGTGTAACAGGGAACCGAACCGATCACCATCAGGCCATGGCCCCGGCCTCTATATAAATCAATATTATGTATCCTGCCGGGAAAGGAAGTCCGTCACCATGGCTGACGCCATCTTAGGCAAGGTCTCAAGACCGTCAGTCCCGTCCCTTCCTGCCTCGCGGACGTTTCTTTTTCGCGGCCCCGCAGCGCATCGAGCATCCGGAACAGTTGCCGCCGCATGAATTTCCCCTGCCTTTTAGAACGCTGCGGACGGCAAGGACGAATAACACGCCGATGACGGCTAATAACAGAAAACTCGCCGCATTCATGCGTATCTCACCTCGATTTCGCTAGACGAACCCCATGAGGAGTCCGATTTCACGGACGATAAAAGCGACAACCCAGGCAATGGCACACTGTACTACGACGGTAACGGCGGCTGCCCGGGCCGACCCCATCTCCCGACGCACCGTTGCCACGGCTGCCACGCAGGGCGTATAAAGGAGGGTAAACACCAGGAATATAAGGGCCGTAAAGGGCGTAAACAGCGTCGACAGGGCCGACACATCACCACCTAATAATACGGACAACGTCGAAACGACACTTTCCTTAGCCGTAAATCCCGTTATCAGGGCCGTCGCCACCCGCCAATCGCCAAAGCCCAGGGGCTTGAAAATCGGTGCCGTCAGACTGCCGATCATGGCCAGCAGACTCGTATCCGGCGAGGCCGCCACGTTGAGCTGCGTATCAAAGGTCTGCAGGGCCCAGATGATGATCGTCGCGGCAAAAATAATGGTAAAGGCCTTCTGAATGAAACCCTTGGCTTTCTCCCAAATGAGGCGGACGACACTCTTGGCCGACGGCAGCCGATAGTTCGGCAGTTCCATGACGAAGGGCACCGGTTCGCCTCTATACACCCGCCCTTTCAGCAGCAGCGCATAGAGGATGCCGCAGAAGATTCCGAAGAAATATAAGCCGATCATGACCACCGCCTGCCACTGTTTCGGGAAAAAGGCACTGACCATGAGCCCGTAAATCGGCAGTTTGGCACTGCAGCTCATAAAGGGCGTGAGGAGGATGGTCATTTTTCGATCCCGTTCACTGGACAGGGTCCTCGTGGCCATAATGGCCGGGACGGAACAGCCAAAGCCGATCAGCATGGGCACAAAACTCCGACCGGACAAGCCGACGCGCCGCAGCAGTCTATCCATGACAAAGGCGACGCGGGCCATATAGCCGCTGTCCTCGAGGATAGAGAGGAAGAAAAACAAGGTGACGATGGTGGGAAGAAAACTCAAGACGCTGCCGACGCCATTACAGATCCCATCGATGACCAGGGCATGGACCAGTGGATTGATGGCGGCTGCCGTCAGTCCCGCGTCGATCAAGCCCGTCACGGCATCTACGCCCATGGCCATGACCTCCGACAGACCGGCTCCGATAAAGTTGAAAGTCATGACAAAAATGAAAGCCATAATTCCCAGAAAAGCCGGAATGGCCGTATATTTGCCGGTCAATATCCGATCCAGGGCGACGCTGCGTCGGTGCTCCCGGCTTTCATGAGGCTTTACGACGGTCTTCGCGCAGACATTTTCAATGAAAGTAAAGCGCATGTTGGCAAGGGCCGCTTCCCGGTCCAGGGCGCTGTCCTTTTCCATGACCCGTACGATTTGTTCCAACGCCGTTTGGGCTTCCGGCGGCAAGGCCAGCGCTTTCCCGATCAAAGGGTCATTCTCAATCACCTTGGTCGCCGAAAAACGGACCGGAAGATCGGCTGCTTTCGCATAAGGCTCGATGAGATGAACCGTGCTGTGAATGGCGCGATGCACGGCGCCGACCTTATCTCCCGGCATGTCGCTTTCGGCACAGAAATCAATCCGGGCCGGTGTTTCCCGATGCCTTGCCACATGAATGGCATGGTCAATGAGCTCGTCAATCCCTTCATTTTTTACAGCCGAAATAGGCACTACCGGAATGCCCAGGGTTTGCTCTAATTCGTTGATGCGGACAGAACCGCCATTGGCCCGTACCTCATCCATCATATTCAGAGCCAGGACCATGGGAATTCCCAACTCCATGAGCTGCATGGTCAGGTACAAATTGCGCTCAATATTGGAGGCGTCGACAATATTGATGATCCCGGACGGCCTGGTTTTCATCAGGAAATCCCGGGTTACAATTTCCTCACTGGAATAAGGCGACAGCGAATAAATCCCCGGCAAATCGGTAACCGTAGCTTCCGGATAATGGCGAATGGTCCCGTCTTTTCGATCGACGGTGACACCGGGAAAATTCCCGACATGCTGCTTGGCACCGGTCAATTGATTAAACAAGGTCGTCTTGCCGCAATTCTGGTTCCCGGCTAAGGCAAAGGTCAAGGGCTGGCCTTTGGCAATGGCATCGCCTCGCTCATGGACATGGTAGTCCCCGTCCGTTCCCAATTCCCCCACCCCGGGATGGGCAATGGGGCGATAGGATTCCGATTGGCTCTTGGGCTGCGCCTTTTGATGAATGTCCTCTACCTCTATCTTTTTCGCTTCATCGAGGCGCAGGGTCAATTCATAGCCGCGCAGTTCAATTTGGATTGGATCTCCCAGGGGAGCGATTTTACGGAGCGTAACCTCGGTCTTCGGCGTCAGCCCCATATCCAATAGATGATGCCGAAGGGCACCGCTGCCACCAATGGCACGGATATAGGCACTCTGTTTCGGCCTTAATTGATCCATGGTTATCATGTCGTTCATCGTATGTCTACTCTTTTGCAATGTGTTCCCGGCCTTTCTCAATCACAGGGCATATCTGCCTGTCAGCCAACGGATCGCAGATTTGTCGGCCGATACTGTGTGTTTTATCAAAGGGCTTGCTTTCCGTATGGTTACGGCAACCCCCTTTCTTTCAAGGATTGCAGGCAAGATACCTGCATCCTATATGGATAGGATTCAATGGCTTTATACATCTTATTCAGGCAGCCATCAAATAATCGTTTAATCGTTATATCTGTAGTATGATGCTATATGAGAATAAAGTCAATGCATTCCCTTACAGTCTGCCAAAAGGGCAGAAACCATGTCCAAACGAGCGAATATAGAAAAGCAGTCCCTGACCGTCGGGACTGCTTTTTCTGCTTTCCGTTTGTCTATATCCTTCCAAGTATGCCCTGATTAATTTACCGGGGCGTACCGACTTATCTTTTTCCCTATAACAACCGTGAAAAGGCAAAACAGCGGCCATCCTAAGCCCTTAATCGGTAGCCGTCAGTCGATGGTACTTCTCCCGGGCTTCATATAAATCAATAATACGCTGAGCCCGCAGGCGGACGAAGTTCGTCAGCCGTGCCAAGGTCTTTTCCGGCAAAGGACAGGTCGGATGATTTTCAAAGGAAAAGGCCGTCATCCTCTTAAGAGCCTCTATATGGCGAGGCTCCACAAAGAATTGGGCCAGGATATCGAAGGGCATCGACGCCCCTCTTCCGCCGGAGTCTTTCATGTATTCGTCGAGATGGTCCAAATCATAGGTGCTGGCATCGTACAGCAATGAACGGCCATTATCAAAGATTGGTGCCGGCCGCAGCCATTGTCCCGTATTATTATCGATGATATAGCCGAAATTCCCATAATGACGGTCCTTATTGCAGATGACGGCGTCAAATATCACTAAGTCGGCATAGGCCCGGCGCCCATAGAGACTGGCCATGGTATCATGGGAAGCTAAGTCGTCATCGTTCAAAACTGTCATATCGAGGCCTTTCGCGGAAAAATAGGTATAGGCATCGACATAGCCTTCATCAGCGCTGGTGAAAATCTCGCAGAGGCAGACCGTTTCCCTCGTCCCGTCGGGATGGGTATAGGATTCCAGCTCATAGGGAACATGGGGAAACTCCATGACGGCAGCGACCTTAGCGGCATACCATTCCAGCGCCGCCTGGGTCCGACCGTCAGAGCACGGCATGAAACCGTCACCCTTCATCAAAGCGATGCGTCCGTCCCTTCGGATCCAGCACTTTTTCAAGGCCCCGACGGTTGTAATCTCAGGCGTCGCAACCGGTCCTCTGTCAGAGATTCCCTCTCCGTTAAAGGCGATGGCCGCCACCCTTTCCGAAAAAGGATTATCGTAGAGATTACAAGCCTCCCAAGAAACCGAATCATCCGCAGCGGTAATCCAATAGGCATCATTCAGCGAAAGGGCCCGCGTCATCTCGACGTAGGTCATGAGGCGGCCGTCATCGTGAATGGCACTTAAGATGTTCTCGGCAAAATGTCGGTGACGGGGCACCTTCCGCAAGCGTATCCAGCGCGTCAAAGCATCTTTCGTAATGGGGCCGCCGGTTTTAAGGGACGGCGGGAACAGGGCCTTCCGGGCCTCATAGATTCTGTCGATTTCGAGGCGCTCGCTCACGAATCCCTGCTCACGGCACCGGCAGCATGAAAAATCGATGAGAGCCTTATCTTTCGAGCGCAGTTGATAGGATTTCACCGTCGCATCTGTCATCTTCGTTCCTCCTTACGTCATGACCCGTAACCTCTTTTCACCCTTCTTTGCCGTACATCGAAAAAAATTCAGCCAATCGTTCTTCCAGGCAGTCCGTTAAAAGCTCCCGCAAGGGCTGAATCTCGTCGTCCAGCTCATAGGCTTCGAGGGCCTGAAAATACTCCGTCTGCTGTGCTTTTTGTATCGAAAGAGGCGGATAGCCGGCCCCTAATAAGGGGTAATTCATCATCAGGCGGGCCGTCGGTCCGTTTCCCGACAGAAAGGGCTGGATTTTACTGAATTCACCGTGGATCCGGGCGGCTTTTTCAAGGGGATTTAAAACGGCGTCATCGCCTATCCGAGAAAGCCACCATTTCATCGCCTCAGGGATTGTTTCTGCTGCCGGCGGGACATACTGCGAGCCGCGGATAGAAACGGATCGGTCCCGATAGGAGCCGCCCCTCGTATCTAAGGGCGCTGCCAATCTATGGATGTCGCCTATCAGCGCTTCCGTCAAGGGAAGGCCCTGGTCTGCGGCCTCTCTCAGCGCTGTCCAAGCCCGTTCATGGCCCCGTACGGCCTCGTAGTCAACGACTTTTGTCCCGGCCGGAATGATGCCGTCGAAGAGGATCATCTTGACGTCGAGGACGGTCAGAAGGCTCCCTTCGATTCCCGTCGAATCATGGGTAAAGCGAAGGCGAAATTCCTCCTGCCAGTCCTTCTTTTCAAAATCACTGAGGCTCCTTAAGCGACGACGAAAATGCGCTATCTTGTCTTGCAATCGATCCATGGTTGACCTCCCATAAAGCTCCGCAATTCGACCGCCTGCCGAAACGATGCTTATCAACTTCCGATTCGGCTGTACCGGCCCCGGACCTTTGGCGTCTGTCACCGTAACCGTCCGCGGACAGACGCCAAAGGCGTCTCCCGTCCCTATGCCGGATTGGGCAGTGTCTTGCTCCGAAGCGCCTTATTTTTTTCTCATTCTCATAATATATATCATTATATCACAAAAAGGCCGGCCCCTCCCCATGAAAGCCCCAAAGGCAAAAAGAAACTCCTCCGACAGGCCGCACGACGGCGACACTTGTCAGAGGAGTTCGTTTTTTTGTTAAATCGTCTGTTTGCACGTTTCCGGCGTAAAGACCAGGACGCGGTTGGTAAAGGCGCATTTGGCTTTCATGGCGTCAAAGAGATTGCCTTCTTTGAAGAATTCAGCCTTGCCGGTCAAAAGGCATCCCGTGCCCATGCCCATCTTGCCCTGCACTTCGTGGCTCCCGAGGGAGACTTCGATATACAGATTGTCATCGACGTTCTTTTCGGTCTTGATGAAGCCGAAGCAAGGGATGAGGATCTTTTCATCGTCCGTTACGATGAGGTACTTGTTCCACGTATTAGCAATGTGGGGACGACCGTCTTTTCCGGCGGAAGCGACGGACACGATGCCGTCATGCTTAATGCAGTCAAAGAAAACTTCATTTAACATGAGAATCCTCCTTTACGGATTGCCGACCTTGGCCAGCATATCCTGAACAGCCTGATATTCACTGTCATTGTCAAAATCGTGCTGACTCTTGCCCTGTACGTCATAGCGCAGCCAAACCTTGCCGTCGTCCATGACCTTACAGTCTTTCACGGAAAAGACGACGGGCTGGTCGTCAGAAAAGCCGGGCCGGGCCATGAACAAGGTCTGCGTGTCGGCACTGCCGTCGGCTGCCGGGGCGATGACGACGCTCACTTCGTCGCATAAGCCCTGTTGGAGGAAGCTCCAGTTAATGGCTCCGCCTCCGCCGAGCATGACCGAATCGAGGTGAAGGACGTCTTTTAATTTGCGGCAGGTCAGCTCCAAGTCGATGTTGTCTTTCCCGCAGATCAAATAGCTGACGCCCTTGTCGCGCAGGTAGGCTTTATAGGCATTCGTCGCCTGTTCCGACAGGACTTCGACGACCTGGGCTTTTTCATGGCCGTAGAAATCGGTGAGCTGTCCCTCTTCCCAGGCCACGCGGCCCTTGGAGTCGGTGACGATGAGGTAGAAGCCCGTCTTGCCGTCGTCGGCTAAAAAGTCTCCGGCGGGAACGGGAGCGGCGCTCTCATCGACGTCAGGTGTCTTATAAAAGGTGAAATTGTCTTCCACCGTCGTCCGGCCGTTTAAGAGGGCCTGGGGCTTAAAGTACGCCTTGGGGCCGGAAAATAAGGTGTAAAACGAATCTTCTTCAGCGTTTGTTTCTTCGATCCAAAGGTACTTCCCCATGATCTTGCCGTCAAGAGACGTCTCCATATGGCAGAAGATGTGGGGGCGATTGGCTTTATCCATGAAAATACCTCCTCAGGATAGAACAACAACGATAACTTATATAAATAGAATGAAACGGCTTAGAGGAAATCCTTGATTTTTTCCCGCTTGCCCCAGTTGCGGAGCTTGCTTAATGCCTTGCCTTCAATCTGGCGGATACGTTCACGAGTGACGTTAAAGTGCTGCCCCACTTCTTCCAAGGTCCGCGGCCGGCCGTCTTTGAGGCCAAAGCGAAGGTAGAGAACCTTTCGTTCGCGGTCCGTGAGACACGAGAAGACGTCTTCGATTTGTTCTTTCAAGAGGATGAAGGACGCTGCATCATCGGGCGCTACGGCTTCCGAGTCTTCGATGAAGTCGCCTAAGTGGGAATCTTCTTCTTCGCCGATCGGCGTTTCGAGGGATACCGGTTCCTGAGCGATCTTCATGATTTCCCGAACGCGTTCGACAGGGATATCCATCTTTTCAGCGATTTCTTCCGGAAGGGGTTCGCGGCCCTTGTCCTGAAGGAGCTGGCGGGAAATACGGATCAGTTTATTGATCGTTTCGACCATGTGGACCGGGATTCGAATGGTCCGGGCCTGGTCGGCAATGGCGCGGGTAATGGCCTGGCGGATCCACCAGGTAGCATAGGTACTGAATTTATAGCCCTTGCTGTAGTCGAATTTATCGACGGCTTTCAAGAGGCCCAGATTGCCTTCCTGAATGAGGTCGAGGAACAGCATGCCGCGGCCGACGTAGCGCTTAGCAATGCTGACGACGAGACGCAGGTTGGCGTCGGTCAGTTTTTTCTTGGCAATGGTGCCGGCTTTGATATCTTCTTCCGTCGCTTCGGGAGCGTTCCCCTGTTCAATGGCCTTAGCCAGAGTGATTTCTTCCGTTGCCGACAAGAGGGGCACGCGGCCGATTTCTTTTAAATACATGCGGACCGGGTCGTCGATGTTGATGCCTTCGGGCACGCTGAGGTCGACGGTGTGCATATCCGGTACTTTTTCCGTATCTTCATCATCTATGTCATCACGATCGCGCATGGAGTCATCTTCACCGATGATGTCGATGCCCTTATCGGCAAAGAGTTCATACATCTTGTCGATTTGGTCCGGCGTCAAGTCGTCTTCTTCCATGAGGTTCATGATTTCCGTATAGGTCAGGCTGCCCTTCTTCTGCCCCGTTTGCAGGAGTTGCTGTATGTGCTGCAGGGCCAGTTCCCGACGTTCTTTTTCCGTCAGGGCCGGTTTCGCCGCCGCGTCTTTCTTCTTCGTCGTCTTGCGGCGTACGGTCTTCTTTGTCGTTTTATTCGTTTCGTTCATATCGTCTGTCTTTTTATTCACCATGGTGTACAGGCTCCTTTCTGCTCCTTAAGACCATTGCTTCATTTCATCGTTAATTTGTTTGCAGATGGCAAGCTCAGCTGCCAATCTTGCATCGCCGGTGCGGCTATAGCCGGCAGCCAGGCGGCTGTGTTCAAGGTACTGTTTTTGCAGGTCCGCCAGGCGAAACCGTTTGACATAATCCATCAACACGTTTTCGTCCAACGGGACATCTTGCAGAACCATAATTCTTGCAACTTCTTCGGCCTCCTCAGGAGTTAATTTTTGCTGGATGTCATGTAGTGTGTACATCCCTTGGTGTGCATATGTATCTAATATAATTTGATAAATACGGCGGCGCCGTTCATCGGCAAAGAACACCGGGTCTACTTTCGCGCGGATGCGCTCACAAGCCGCCGGCTTTTCCAAGAGAAAGCGCAGGATATTTTCTTCGGCGACTGCCATGGTTCCCGTGCCGCGGGCGGCGGCATTGTGCTGCGATACGGACGGCGAGATGACGACCTGCTGTTGTCCGGCCTCCGGATGGGCTGCGACGTATTTATTAAATTCACTGCGAACGGCGTCTTCCCCGATTTGCAGCTGGCCGGCCATTTTTTTCAAAAAGGCCTCTAAGAGGACCCGATTGTCGACGGCAGCCACGACGGGGAGAACCATGGCCGTAATGGCCGACTTTCCTTCCAAGGTCGCCGCATCGTAAAGGGTCAGGGCCCGTCTCAGCATGTAGTCGAGAACGTTGGGCGCATCGCCTACGGCTTCCCGGAATTTATCCGGCCCGGCAGCATTGATGTATTCATCAGGGTCCTTCCCTTGAGGCAGGGACAGGATGCGAATGTGCATGCCGAGGCCTCTGACGATGGTCATGGCCCGCTGGGTAGCCTGACGGCCGGCGCCGTCCATATCGTAGGCCAGGACGAGTTCTTTAGCCTGACGCTGGAGGAGCCGCGCCTGTTCATCTGTAAAGGACGTCCCCAAGGACGCTACGACGTTGTGAATGCCCCGGTTATGGGCCGAGATGACATCCATATAGCCTTCTACCAAAATGGCCCGCCCTTCTTCGAAAATCGCCTTATGGGCCATATCCATGGCAAACAAGAGGCGCCGTTTATTGAAGATCGGCGTTTCCGGGGAATTGAGGTATTTCGGCTTGCTGTCGTCGAGGACTCGCCCGCCGAAACCGACGATGCGGCTGCGGCCGTCGCGGATGGGAAACATGACCCGGCCGCGAAAAGCGTCGTAAAAGTGGCCGTTTTTTTCTTTTGCCAGACCCAATGCAACCAGTTCTTTGCCGGTGACGCCTTTTTTCATAAAGGCGCCGGTCAGCTTATCCCAGCTGTCCGGTGCAAAGCCCAGCTTAAAGGCGTCAATCGTATCGCCCGATACGTGACGCTTGTGAAAATAGGCCAGCCCCGGTTCTCCGTAATGGGTCTTTACCAGGCAGTTATGGAAGAAATTCCCTGCCATTTCATTAATTTCATAGAGTCGGTCCCGCAGTTTATCGCGGGCTACTTCTTCAGCCGACCGTTCGACGACGGGCAGGGCAATATGGGCCCGTTCGGCCAATCGCTCGACGGCGTCTGCAAAGGAAAGGTTTTCTTTTTTCATAATGAACTGAAAGACGTCGCCGTGGGCATGACAGCCGAAGCAGTAGAAAAATCCCTTGTCGGCCGTAACGCTGAAGGACGCCGTCTTTTCATTATGGAAAGGACAGCAGGCCCAAAAATTGCGGCCCCGTCTGTTCAGCGAGACGTAATCCGAGATGACGCTGACGATGTCATTGGCCTGACGAACCTGTTCAATAAATTCGCTGGAAAACCGTTTCACTCCTTATCACCTGCTTTGTTTCAATTAAGCTGATGTATTTATATATTCTCTGTCGACCTGTCCAATTCCTTCTTTTTGAAAGGCCCTTTTCGCAGAAATGCCAAAAACGGATACATAGCCTTTCTATGTTATACTATTTCGACGCATAGCGTCAAGTTTCCTGTTTATGAAGATGAAATTTTCTCCATTTTCTCAAAATCAGCGTATTTCCTTGCTTGCGGGCTAAAATATAGCCCACCTCTTTTCCTGAAATGTGTGGATTTATTTATTTCTATTGGGTATAATAAGGGTAGACAACGCCAAGATAGAGGAATATGCCAATGATTCATTTTACAGTCGGTCCGCTCCACCGGCCTACGACCGTAGCCGGCGCGATGAAACACTTCGGCGTCTCATCCACACTAAGACGCCGCATCAAGCACAGCGGCAGCTGTACCATCAACGGCCAGCCTGCCTCGACGCGCGATTTCGTCCGGGAAGGGGATGTCGTGTCCATCGTCATTCCCGTCAAAAACGAATTTGCACCCGAGGATATCCCCATCGGCATCGTCTACGAAGACGACTACCTCATGGTCATCGATAAGCCGGCAGGCATCTTAATGCATCCGACGTCGGCCGTTCGAGACGGGACGTTGGCCAACGCCGTGGCCTATCACTACGCCGCGACGGGTCAGCACTGCTCATATCACCCCATGCATCGCCTCGATAAAAATACGTCGGGCTTGTGCATGGTCGCCAAAGAACCGCAGATCCAGTACGCCTTCGACAAAAAAGATCTCAGCTATAAGCGGCTGTATCTGGCCATTTGTCAGGGACGATACCCTGCGCGGGTCACAACTGTACACGCCCCCATCGGAAGATGTCCCGACAGCATCATTACCCGCTGTGTCAGGCTCGACGGCAAGCCGGCTCATTCCGATTTCACCTGCCTGGCGAGGTCCACTGAATACAGCCTGCTCCAAGTCGTCCTGCATACGGGGCGAACCCATCAGATTCGGGTCCACAGCAGTTATCTCGGCTATCCCCTCGTCGGCGACGACCTTTACGGCGGTTCCCGCCAACTCATGCAGCGTCAAGCCCTTCACGCCTACTGCCTGCAGTTTACCCACCCCATGACACATCGCTTCATTACCGTTAATTCCCGGCTGCCTGAAGATATGGACGCCCTCGTCCGTCGGGCCGGCTGGAATTATATACATTAAATATTCTATACGTAACTTGTAGGAGGAATGTAAACATGCCATTAATTGGAACTACAGAAATGTTTAAAAAAGCCTATGAAGGCCACTATGCCATCGGTGCATTCAACATCAACAACATGGAAATCGTCCAGGCTGTCACAGAAGCCGCTGCTGAATTGAAATCCCCGATCATCCTTCAGGCTTCGGCCGGTGCCCGTAAATATGCGAAACCGTCGTACTTGAAACATCTCGTAGCCGCAGCCCTGGAAGATTACGATCTCCCCATCGCCCTTCACCTCGACCACGGTGCTGACTTTGAAACCTGCAAAGACTGCATCGACAGCGGATTCACGTCTGTCATGATCGACGGCTCCAAACATTCTTTCGAAGACAATATTGCTTTGACGAAAAAAGTCGTTGAATATGCTCATTCCAAGGGCGTCGTCGTCGAAGGCGAACTCGGTCAGCTGGCCGGCATCGAAGACGATGTCAACGTCTCGGCTGAAGAAGCTCACTACACCCGTCCGGAAGAAGTCGAAGAATTCGTATCCCGTACGGGCGTCGATTCCTTGGCTATCGCTATCGGCACCAGCCACGGCGCTTTCAAATTCACTCCGGAACAGTGCACCCGCAACGCTGACGGCGTTCTCGTACCGCCGACGCTCCGCTTCGACATCCTCGAAGACGTTTCCAAACGCCTGCCGGGCTTCCCGATCGTACTCCACGGCGCTTCTTCCGTCGTACCGGAATACGTCAAGATCATCAACGCCAACGGCGGCGACCTCGCTGACGCTGTCGGTATCCCCGAAGATCAGCTCCGCAAAGCAGCCTCTCTCTCGGTCTGCAAGATCAACATCGACTCCGACCTCCGTCTCGGCCTGACTGCCGGCATCCGTCAGCACATGGCTCAGCATCCGGACCACTTCGACCCGCGTCAGTACCTGACCGACGGCCGTCAGTTCGTCCACGACATCGTAGCCCACAAGATCAAAGCCGTTCTCGGTTCCGAAGGTAAAGCCTAATCGCATGTCCTGCAAAAAAACTATTGATTTTTTCTGTGGCATATGGTAAAATTTTTTCTAGTGTTCTTGTAAATTAGGGAGGTGAATCCATTGCCGCAGATTAAATCCAACATGAAAACGATGGAAAAAGACGCAGCTCGTCATGCAGCTAACTCTCGAGTAAAATCTTCCGTTCATACCGCTATCCGCCGTACGAACGAAGCCATCCTCGGCGGTGACGCTGATGCCGTTAAACAGGCATTTGATAAAGCTAGCAGCGTAATCGACAGCGCCGCACGTAAAGGCGTTCTCCATAAAAATACGGCAGCTCGTAAAAAATCCCGTTTGGCTTCCAAAGTCAATGCGATGGGCAAATAAGTTGAACTGTAGAAAAAGCGTTGTCCTCTGAGACAACGCTTTTTTCGTATAAGGAGGTTTCTATGTTCCCCCATCGCAGCCAATGGCGTCATTTTCTGACCCTGTTTTTTCCCCTGCTCTTGACCCAGATGGCCCAAGTCGGCACGTCGGTCTTCAGCTCGATTTTCAGCGGCCGTGCCGGTACGGTCGATCTGGCCGGTGTCGCCGTTGCCGTCAACATCTGGATTCCCGTCTTTGCCGGCCTGTGCGGCATCTTCTTCGGCATCTCGCCGATCATCGCCCAGCTCCGCGGCGCCAAAAAGACGGAAGAGATTCCCATATACATCATGCAGAGCCTCTATCTGAGCCTGGCCTTTACGGTCGTGATTTTCCTCTTAGGCTATGTGCTGCTGCCGCCCTTTCTCGACTTCATGGGCCTCGAACCAAAGGTTCATTATATTGCCTGGGAATATCTTAAAGCCTTGTCCTTAGGCCTCGTTCCCATCTGCCTGCAGGCGACGATTCGCTACGTCGTCGACGCCCACGGCAAGACCCAGATATCGATGGCCATCCTCATGACCAACCTGGTTCTCACCATCATCCTCTTTCGCCTGCTCATCTTCGGCGCCGGCCCCATTCCGGCCATGGGCGGCATCGGCACGGGCTATGCCATTACCATCGCCGGCTGGGTGTCCTTTTTACTCTTCGTCGCCGTCCTGACCTTTATGGAGCCCTTTCGCTCGTACGATTTATGGCGCCGCCTGCGTCCTTTCAGCTGGCATCACGCCTATCACCAGTTGGAACTGGGCATTCCCATCTTCATCGCCGTCTTCTGTGAGACCAGCCTCTTTTCCATCGTCAGCCTTTTGATGGCAGAATTCGGCACCTTATATCTCGCCGCCAACCAGGGCGCCATCAGCTTCACGACCTTGACCTATACCATTCCCTGGAGCATCAGCCTGGCGGCAACCATCGTCATCGGCTACGAAGTAGGTGCCAAAAACTATCAGGGTGCCCGGCAGTACGCCGTCCTCTGTCAAATCACGGCCCTCATCATCGCCGTCGGCGTCACCTTATTCACCTACGTCTTCGTCGACGACATTGCCGCCATCTTTACGACGGATGCCGAAACCTTCCGGGCCCTCCGAACCTTCCTCTTGTGTGCCGTAGCCTTTGCCTTCTGCGATGCTATGGGTACGCCCGTCCAGGGGATCCTCCGCGGATACAAAGATGTCCGCATCATTACCTACATCGCCTTTATCACCTACTGGTTCATCAGCATTCCCATGGGCTATGCCATGGCCCATCTCACGCCCTACGGCCCCTTCGGCTACTGGCTCAGCCTGATCATCAGCCTGGCCATCAACGCCGCGGCCCTCAACTGGCGGCTGTGGAAACAGACGGCCTGGCGTTTATCATAGTTATATAAAGGAGTTGATTCTATGCCAACGATTGAACAATTAACGGCCTACGCGCAGGTATTACTGCAAAAAGGCCTCAATCTTCAAAAAGAACAGACCTTAGTCATCAATGCCCCCGTCGAAGGCCACGACTTCGTCACCTTACTGACCAAAGAAGCCTATACGATGGGTGCCTCCGAAGTCGTCGTCAACTGGCGCTCCGACGACATGACCCGCCTGCGCTACGAATATGAAGACCTGTCGTCTTTTGAGTCCCTGCCCGACTGGCGCCGCGACTTCAGCCTTCATTACTACCATAAAAAAGCGGCCTTCCTGAGCCTCATTTCGGCCAATCCCAAGCTCTTGAGCGGCATCGACACCAAGAAGATTTTCGCCCAGCAAAAGGCGCACAATAAGGCCTTAAAAGAATATATCGACGGCATGATGGCCTCCAAGACGACGTGGCTCGTCGCCGCCGTCCCGAGCGCCGTCTGGGCCAAGCTCCTCTACCCGGATCTTGACGCCGACAAGGCTTATGAAGCCCTGTGGAACCAGATTCTCCAATCGTCGAGAGCCGACGGTGTGGATCCCTTGGCCGACTGGGATGCCCATCTGGCCAACCTCAAGGCCCGCCGGACGTGGATGACGAATCAGCACTTCACGAGCCTTCACTACACCAACAGCCTGGGCACGGATCTTACCGTCGGCCTTCCCGATAACCATATCTGGCAAGGCGGCATGGAAGAAACGGAAACGGCCATCTTATTCAATGCCAACGTGCCGACAGAAGAAATCTACTCGGCCCCCAAGGCCGACGCCGTAAACGGTACGGTATACAGCACGCGGCCTCTCGTCTACAACGGCAACACCATCGATCAATTCCACCTGACCTTTAAGGACGGCAAGGTCGTCGACGCCGCCGCAAAAGTCGGTGAAGACGTCTTACAGAAGCTCGTCGCCGTCGATGAAGGCGCCGGCCGCCTGGGCGAAGTGGCCCTCATCCCCTACGCCTCGCCCATTTCCCTGTCGGGCATCTTATTCTACGAAACCTTATTCGATGAAAATGCCTCCTGCCATTTAGCCCTGGGCGCGTCGTACCCGACCTGCCTTGAAGGCGGCACAGAACTCGACAAAGAAGGCCTTTCTAAAGCCGGCCTCAACGATTCCATGATCCACGTCGACTTCATGGTCGGTTCCAAAGACCTTACCATTACGGGCCTAAAAAAAGACGGCACCGTCGTCCCTGTATTCACCAACGGAAACTGGGCCGAGTAAAGATTACTTATTGACAACGGCAAAAAGCCGTGCTATTATAAGTTGCAACAACGATATACCTTTCATCCAGAGCAGCTGAGGGACTGGCCCGATGACGCTGCGGCAACCCCCATTCGGGAAGGTGCCAAGTCCACCGGAACATTCCGACAGATGAAGTAACACCGTATTGACGGCCGTCATCTGCATGACGGCCTTTTTTATTGTCTTTATCCCCTGTACGCCTGGCTCAAGGAGTGATACTGTGATTACCTTAAAGAACATTACCAAAACCTACGGCGGCGCTGCCCAAATCCAAGCCTTAAAGGGCATCAACCTGACCATCGAAGACGGCGAGATCTTCGGCATCATCGGCAAGAGCGGCGCCGGTAAATCGACCCTCGTCCGCTGCATCAATATGCTGGAAAAACCGACCAGCGGCGAAGTCATCATCGACGACAAAGACCTGTGCAAAATGAGCGAATCTCAGCTTCGGGCAGAACGCAAAAATATCGGCATGATTTTCCAGCACTTCAACCTCCTCTCATCGCGGACGGTTGCTGAAAACATCGCCTTCCCCTTGGAACTGGTCGGCGCCTCGAAAGACGTCATCCATAAAAAAGTCGAATCCCTGTTGGAACTGGTCGGCCTCAGCGACCGCGCCGCCAACTATCCGTCTCAACTCTCGGGCGGCCAGAAACAGCGCGTCGGCATTGCCCGGGCTCTTGCCAGCGACCCCAAGATTCTCCTTTGCGACGAAGCGACGTCGGCCCTCGACCCGCAGACGACGAAATCTATCTTAGAACTCCTCCAGGACATCAATCAGCGCCTGGGCATTACCATCGTCATCATCACCCATGAAATGGCTGTCGTCCAAAACATCTGCCATCGGGCAGCCGTCATCGAAGGCGGCGTCATCAAGGAAATGGGCCGCGTCGTCGACATCTTCACCAATCCCCAGTCCCAGACCATGAAAGACTTCGTCACGTCGGTCATCAACATGGAACTGCCGAAGGGGATCAAGAATCTCGGCGTCTCCGACCAGCCTACGCCGGACCACGACATGCTCGTCCGCCTGCGCTTTAAAGGCAAGGCTACCCACGAACCGGTCGTCTCGGAAATCGTCAGCACCTTCCACGTCAAGGTCAGCGTTCTCTACGGCAACATCGACTACATCCAGGATGAACCCTTCGGCTACTTGATCATCGTCATCATGGGCGATATGGAAACCCAGGCCAAGGCCTTCTCGTATATTAAAACATTACCGATAGGAAGTGAGGTATTAGGTTATGTCCCAAGAAATCATTAAGTTAATGCTCCAAGGCATTGAAGAAACGTTCTATATGGTCGCCGTGGCCACGGTCATCGCCGGCATCATCGGCATTCCCCTGGGCGTCACCTTAGTCACGACCAGCAAGGGCCACATCCTGCAAAACCTCTTCATCAACCGGATTTTGGGCACCATCGTCAACATCATCCGTTCCGTGCCCTTCATCATCCTCATGGTGGCTATCATCCCCTTGACCCGACTCATTGCCGGTACGTCCATCGGTACGGCCGCAGCCTGCGTCCCCTTGACCATCGTCGCCATTCCCTTCCTCAGCCGCCTCGTCGAAACGTCGATCCGCGATGTCGATTACGGCCTCGTCGAAGCGGCTGAATCCATGGGCGCTACGCCCTTCCAGATCATCCGCAAGGTCCTCCTGCCGGAAGCCCTGCCGACGATCATCAACAACGTTACGGTCCTCATCGTCAACCTCATCGGCGCATCGGCCATGGCCGGTGCCATCGGCGGCGGCGGCCTCGGGGACATCGCCATCCGCTACGGCTACCAGCGCTTCCGTCCCGACGTCATGTTAGCGACGATCATCATCCTCATCGTCGTCGTCAACCTCATCCAGTACGGCGGCGACCTGGCATCGCATAAGAAGAATAAGAAATAAAAAATCTGCAAGCCTAGACATGAACGGGGTTTATCTCCTGTTCATGTCTTTTTTATGTCGCCTTGAAGATGAAAAGAGACAGCTGCGCAGAAATTAACTGCCCGCTGTCAATCACCGGTCTTGCCGGCCAAACCGCGGCAGGCCTTTTGATGAAGCTCCGACGACAATAACGATGATAATTGAAGCTCTGTAAAGCGTCACATCTATATTAGGCCAACAAAAAAGCGCCTTGTGAACGAGAGTGTCCACAAGACGTTGTTGTATGAGCTTCTTATGCTTCTAATTGACCGACGATGTCGCTGATATGGGCGATGCCTTGGTCCTTGCAGTATTGGTCGAGGCCTTCGGCGACGGTTTCGACGGCCCGGGGGTCGACGAAGTTATGGGCGCCGACAGCGACCGTGCTGGCACCGGCCAGCATGAATTCTACGGCATCCTGCCAGGTCACGATACCGCCCAGGCCCAGGATGGGAATGGAGACGGCCTTCGACGCCTGCCAAACCATGCGCAGGGCGATGGGTTTTACGGCAGGCCCCGACAGCCCGCCGGTGATGTTGCCCAAGATGGGCCGACGCGTCGTGATGTCGATAGCCATGCCGGTCAGGGTGTTGATGAGGGAAATGGCATCAGCACCGGCCGCTTCGACGGCCTTGGCCATGGTCGTAATATCGGTGACGTTAGGCGATAATTTGACGATGACCGGCTTTTTCGTATGGTCCTTGACGCTGCGCGTAACGGCGGCCGCCGCTTCGGGCTGGGTACCGAAGACGATCCCCCCTTCTTTGACGTTGGGGCAGGAAATATTGACTTCAAGACCGGCGACGCCATCGACGTCGAGGTCGGCTGCGATTTGTCCGTATTCTTCGACACTGCCGGCGGAGACATTGACGATGAGCGGCGTTTGACAGGAAGACGTTACCTTCGGCAGGATGTCCCGTTTAAAGGCGTCGACACCGGGGTTTTCCAAACCGATGCAGTTGAGCATGCCTGCCGGCGTTTCGGCGACGCGGACACCGGGGTTGCCCGGCCGCGGCAAGGGCGTAATGCCTTTGGAGATGATGGCCCCGACGGCGTCGAGGTCGAGAAAATCACTGTATTCAATGCCGAATCCGAAGGTTCCCGACGCACCCATGACGGGCGTTTTCATCGAGATTCCGGCAAATTCGACGGCAATCCGTTCACTAATCATCAGAAGACCTCCTTTGCCGAAAAGACGGGTCCGTCGCTGCAGACTTTATAGCGCTTGCCGTCTATTTTACTTTCAAAGGTACAGCCCAGACAGACGCCGAAGCCGCAGGCCATCCGTTTTTCCATGGAGACTTCGCAGTCGATGCCGGCCTTGGCCGATCCTTCGGCAATGGTCTTCATCATCATCGTCGGCCCGCAGACCGATACGCGATCGATAGGATGTTCGGAAAAGATGGTCGGCAGGGCATCGACGGCAAAGCCTTTGATTCCCTTAGAACCGTCGTCGGTGGTGACGTAAATCTGTTCGGCATAGGGTTCAAAGAACTCCGTCCAAAACGTTTCGGCTGCCGTCTTACCGGCGACGAGCACGATGGGATGATCGAGCTGTTTCGCCAAGAAGATGAGCGGCGCCAGTCCCACGCCGCCGCCGGCCAAAAGGACTTTCCCCGGCGTCGTCGTAAAGATGCCGTCGCCCAAGGGCCCTTCGACGTTGATCACATCGCCGGGACGGAGGTCCTTCATTTCTTCCGTACCGACGCCGACCAAGCGGTAAATAATGGTCACCGTTCCCGCATCGACATCGGCATCGACGATACCGAAGGGACGGCGCAAAAAGGTCTGTCCCCCATCGCGATGGACGTTGACAAACTGACCGGCCTTGGCTTCCTTGGCCGTCTTCGGCGCTTGGAAGACCATTTTCCAAACTTCCGGAATGATGGCTGTATTTTCGACAATGGTCGCCATTTCCACAAATTTTTTCACCCTCTGATCATCCTTCCTCATTTCTATATAGCGATTCTATTATTCCACAAATTACTCAAAAAGTCCACATCTGAGTTGACGCCTTTTAAATCTCTTTACCCTATCATTGACTCCGCGTAACGATTCTGCTACACGGATTGTATCAGGAACCATGTTCTGCTGTTCAACAGCAGACAGACCCTTGCGGTTTGCCATCCTATGTACACCATTTATGGTGTATTGGATGGGCATGGCTCTTTTTTATGATATCATGAAATAGCATTACTTATGTTTCTAATCGAAGCGGCTAACATCGGCTCATGTACAATCCCTATTGGCCATTTTTGACGCCGGACTGTCCTTTGCCTTTAGATGATGTAACGGTTTTGCGCCTTATCAAGGCTGCCTTCGATTGCCGGCTCTCAGCTCGGACTCTTTTGAAGGTATTATTGACGCCATTTCGTAATTCGGCTATACTTATGGGACTAGGAGCCATGTTCTGTCGTTTGTGAACGACAGACAGACCGTCACGGTTTGCCACTGATGTACACCATTTACGGTGTATTGGTGGGCATGGCTCTTTTTTTTATGGACTCCTAACGGGAGATTCCCTTCATAATCCTTTCCTTGGCGAAAAAAAGCAGTCTGGCTGCCGATCATGAACAGCAGGCTGCTTTTCCATGCGTAATACCAAAGATCAATACTGCCGCTTCTTGCCGATTTCTTTTCGCATCTTTTCCATATTGCCCCGGAATACGCTTCTTTCCTGCATGGCAATCCGCGTGTAGAGGACGTCGCCAATGGCCATGTGGATCAAGCGCGAGGCCCCGGCTTCCGACGTGTACTGGACTTCGCGGCCCATGCCGCAGAGGCAGATATCGGCTTCTTCTGCCAGGAGCGACCGGCCGTGGCTGGTAATGACGATGATGCCGGCACCGGCCTTCTTGGCTGCCCGAACGGACTGGAGGAGTTCCTTTGTAGCCCCGCTGTGAGAGACGGCAATGACGACGTCGTCGGCCGTCATCAGGGCTGCTTCGGTAACCTGCATATGGGAATCGGATTCGGCCCGGATGGCCAAGCCCAGGCGCAAAAACCGGGTCTCCATATCGGCACAGACCGTGGCCGAATTGCCGAAGCCAAAGACATAGACTCTGTTGGCCGCCAAAACCATAGCCGCCGCCCTATCGAGGGCCTCATAATCGAGGAGACTCAGCGTATCCTGAAGTCCTTCAGATATATTGGCAAAGATTTTGGAGGCTACGTCGCGGCCGCCGTCGCCGGACACAATATCGTGAAAATCTTTTTTCGGCGCTGTCGACAGCCCTGCAGCCAGCATTACTTTCAATTCTTTCAGGCCGCTGCAGCCTAATTTCTTACAAAACCGTGAAATCGTAATTTCTGAACTTTCCGTCTGCGCCGCCAAGTCGGCTACGGTCTGTTCCATGACGACGCCGGCGTGATTGGCAATATAATCGGCAATACGGCGCTCTGACTTGGTCAGACCGCCGTATACACTGCGCAGGACGGGAAATCGCTGGATGTTATCTTCTTCCATAAGATTCTCTCCTACTCATTATTTACTTTCTTATTTTACCCTACAAATACATTTAAGACAAGGACGCCGATGAGGCCCATGACGGCGATGATTGTTTCCAGGGCGCACCACGTGCGGACCGTTTCTTTGATGGTCAGGCCGAAAAATTCTTTGAACAGCCAGAAACCGGGGTCATTGGGCGGGCTGAAGATGAGCGACCCGGCACCGGTTGCCAGGACCATCAATTCCGGGTTGGCACCGGTAGCGACCGCAATGGGAGCGGCAATCCCGCCGGCCGTGAGGGCTGCGACGGTGGCCGAACCGCAGGCCGTGCGGATGACGGCTGCGACCAGCCAAGCCAGGAAGAGCGGCGAGAGGTCGGAGTTAGCGACAAGTTCCCCGATATAAAGACCGAGGCCGCTGTCGATGAGGACCTGTTTCAAGGCACCGCCGCCGCCGACGATGAGTAAAATCATGGCAATGGCAAGGACCGCATCCTGTACGGTCTTCATGACGTCTTCCATCGATTTTCCGCGGCCGATACCGAAGGTATAGATAGCGATGGCCACCGAAATGGTCAGGGCAATATCGGGCTGGCCGAAGAAGGTCAGGACGTGACGCAGGGGCAAATCAGCATCCATGGTCAACTTGGAGATAGCCGATGCGGCCATGAGGATGACCGGAACCAAGGCCGTAAAGACGGAGATGCCGAAGCTTGGCATTTCTTCGTCCTTAAAGATTTTCGGATTGTACATACCCTTGGGGATTTCCGGATTGATATCCTTGGTCAAGTTGCAGTACAAGGGGCCGGCGACGATGGCCGTCGGAATGGCAATGGCAGCGCCATACAATAAGGTCGTGCCGATATCGGCATTATAGATGATGGCAATGGCCGTCGGGCCGGGATGAGGCGGCAAGAAGCCGTGGGTGACCGACAGAGCCGCTGCCATGGGGATACCGACTTCGAGGAGAGGGATTTTCGCTTCGGCGGCGATAGTAAAGACTAAAGGAATGAGAAGGACGAAGCCGATTTCATAAAACAAGGCGATGCCGACGATGAAGCCCGTCAGGCAGACGGCCCATTTGACCTTTTCCCGTCCGAAGACGTTGATCAGCGTCGTGGCGATGCGCTGGGCACCGCCGCTTTCGGCCATGAGCTTACCCAGCATGGCGCCGAAGGATACGACGATGGCCAGACCGCCCAAGGTACCGCCCAGGCCCTTTTCAATGGTCGGGATCAATTGATCGATGGGCATGCCTTCAGCAAGGCCGACGAGGCCGGCGACGAGGAGCAAGGCCAGAAAACTATTGAGTTTTACTTTTACAATGAGGAAAAATAAGATGAGAATGCCAATGGCAAGGATGACGAGTGGCATGATGAAAAACCCCCTTTATTTCGTATAGTGTTCGTGCCACTGATGATGGAAGGTCCCTTCTTTATCGACGCGCTTAAAGGTATGAGCTCCGAAGTAATCGCGCAGGGCCTGGATGAGGTTAGCCCCAACCTTGGGGCTGCTGTAGGCATCGACGTACTGGAGTGCTGCCGAGAAAGCCGGAATGGGAAGTCCCTGACTGACGGCGAGGCCGATGATGCGGCGCAGAGCTCCTTGGTTGTCATTGATTTTTTTGAGGAAGAAATCGTCGAACAAGAGGTTGTCGAGGTCGGGATTCTTGCCGTAGGCTTCGGTAATCTTGGTCAAAAATTCGGCCTGGATGATGCAGCCGGCCCGGAAAATGGAAGCGATGGCGCCGTAATCAAGATGCCAGTCATACGTTTCCGAAGCGCTCTTATAGAGGGAGAAGCCTTGGGCGTAGGCGACGATTTTAGCGGCGTACAGGCTCTGGCGGACGGCTTCGATGAAATCGTCCCCGCTCTCGGGCGTAATGGCCGGTCGTACAATGGCCTGCTGAGCTTTGACGCGGCTCGGTGCATTGGACATGACCCGGGCGTTGCAGGCTGCCGTAATCATGGAGATATCGACGCCCTGTTTCATGGACTCGATACTGGTCCAGCGGCCGGTCCCCTTCTGGCCGGCGGCGTCGACGATCTTGTCGAGGACCTGACCGCCATCTTCGTCGTCTTCGGCAAAGATATCGGCGGCGATACCGATGAGGAAGCTCTTGAGTTCCCCTTGGTTCCAGTCGTGGAAAATTTTGGAGATAGCCGCGTTATCATAGCCGCCGACGTATTTCAGCAACAAATAAGCTTCGGCAATGAGCTGCATATCGGCGTATTCGATGCCGTTGTGGACCATCTTGACGTAGTGGCCGGCACCGTCGGAACCGATATAGGTGCAGCAAGGCTTGCCGTCCGAGGCTTTGGCGGCAATGGCTTCATAAATGGGCTGGATTTCGGCGTACGTTTCCTTATTGCCGCCGGGCATGATAGCCGGGCCGCGGCGAGCTCCCGTTTCCCCGCCGGAAATGCCCATGCCGTAGAAGTGGATGCCCGCTTCTTGGCAGCGTTCGCAGCGGCGCTGAGTATCGCCAAAGTAAGAGTTGCCGCCGTCGATGATGATATCTCCCTTATCGAGGCGCGAGAGGAGCTGGTCGATCATGCTGTCGACAGGCGCTCCGGCCATGATCATGAGCATGATTTTGCGCGGCCGTTTGAGGGAGGCCAAGAATTCATCGAGTTCTAAAAAACCGTGGATCTTATCGTGAGGCCGTTCTTTCAGGAATTTTTCCGTAAGGTCCGGCGTGTAGTTGTATACAGCGACGTCATAACCGTGGTCGGCCATGTTGAGGGCCAGGTTACTGCCCATAACAGCCATGCCGACGACGCCAATATCATGAAGCATCATAAGTACATCCCCTTTTCTGCTGAAAATGATTATTTTGATTTCTGCTGGTATGCCGCAATATCGGCAAATTCACCTTGTAATTTTTGGTAGAGACGAGTAAAAATATCGTAGAGCTCACGGTATACGGCGGCGTTTTCTTCAATGGGCGTATAGACTTTCTTAGCGTGAACCAAGTCGGCCGTATCGGCGATGCTCTTTAACTTTCCGCTTGAAATGAAGCCCAGGACGGCGGCACCAAAGGCGGCGCCTTCACTGTTGTCGGGCAAGGTAATCGGTTCATTGAAGACATCTGACATGATCTGAAGCCAGAGCTTCGATTTGGTAAAGCTGCCGCTGACCCGGATGTCCTTGACGTCGCCGAATTCCCGCAGGGCGGCCATGACGCTGTTCAAGCTGTAGCAAATGCCTTCCATGACGGCACGGATCATATGGGATCGACTGTGATTGAGGGAAAAGCCGAAGAACATGCCCCGCAGTTCCGAGTTCCAGTGTGGTGCCCGTTCGCCCGTAAAGCAAGGCAGGCAGATGAGGCCGTCGGCACCGGCGTCGACGTGTTCGGCCTTCATGGTCATCAGGTCGTACGGGTCGATGTCGAGCATTTCCAGGGCGTTTCCGCCGTAATGGCAAATCTTGTCGCGGACCCAGCGCAAGATCATGCCGCCGTTGTTGATGGCCCCGCCGGCGACCCACATGTCGTCGGTCAGGTTGTAGCACCAAGTACGCATCTGCGGATCGATCTTAGGTTGACGGGTCAGCATGCGAAGAGCCCCACTGGTACCGATGGTACCGCTGATCTGTCCCGGTTCGACGGCACCGATGCCGACGTTGACCAAGACGCCGTCTGTGGCGCCGATGACGACGGGAAGGCCTTCGGAAAGGCGAAGATTCTTGGCTGCCTTTTCACTCAGTCCATGGCTGTACGTCGTCGAGACGACGGGCGGAAGCTGGTCTTTGGTGATACCGGCATAGGCGATGATTTCGTCGTCCCATTCAAGGGTGTGTTCGTTGTACATGCCCGTCGTGCTGGCTGTCGACTTATCGACGAGCCACTCACCGGTCAGATGATAGTATAAGTAATCTTTCAGGGAACCGACAAAACGCATTTGGCGGAACAATTCGGGCTGGTTCTGACGGAGCCAGATAATCTTGGCCAAGGGATAGCAGGCGTGAATCGGGCAGCCTGTCCGTTCGTAGAAGGAGCGGCACAAGGCTTCGTCCTTCTTCATGTCCCGGACGATGGCAGCACTGCGGCTGTCGGCCCAGGTCTGCATATCATGGAGAGGTTCAAAATTTTCGTCGAGGGCGGCAAAGCTGTGCATGGCCGTACTCAAGGCAATGCCAGCCAGTTCCTTATTCTTATAGCGGAGCTGGCCTGTCGTCTTACGGATGACATCCTGGACGGCTTCGAGAATCTGGAGCGGGCTTTCTTCGGCCCAATCGGGACGAGGTGTCAACAACGGATAAAAGGCTTCGGATGAGCAGACATTGATGCCCTCTTCCGTATAAGCAATGGCACGGACACCGGTCGTTCCGACATCGACGCCAATCCAAACTTCCTGATTGGCGGAATCCATCGGCGTAATTGTATTCATAAGTCATACTTCCTTTCATGAATCATGGCTAGTCTTTTCGATGCCCTTATGATACCACGCCCATTTTCTAAATGCAATAAAAATATCATTTTTAATTTTATATTTTGATATTTTTATTTCATAAGAAAGACTTTTTCTATGCTAAAAAGGCAATCATCCTTCCTGACGATGACCGCCTTGCTCCTTTCCCCGTCCTGTGGTATAGTTATCTTGGTATATATAGATATATATGATCGTTTTGTTGGCTGAGCCTATTCAGTCACCCATCTAGGAGGGATTTTCCATGAAGGTTATCTTATTAAATGGCAGCCGCCGCGAAAAGGGCTGCACCTATACGGCCCTGTCCGTCGTCGCCGATACGCTCCGTGAAAACGGCATCGATACGGAAATTATCCACGCCGTCCCTGATAAAGCCGTCGTCACGGCCGTTGCTGAAAAGTTGAATGCCGCCGACGGCCTGGTTATCGGTTCTCCCGTCTACTGGGCTTCGCCGACAGGCGAAATCATGTCCTTCATGGACCAATTAGCCGGCATGGCAGGTTCGGCCTTGGTCCATAAAGTCGGCGCCACCGTCGCCTCTGCCCGCCGGGCCGGCACGACGGCGACCTTAGACGTCCTCAATAAATACCTGGCCTACCATCAGATGATCAGCGTCGCTTCGAGTTACTGGCCCATGGTCCACGGCAACACGCCGGACGAAGTCAAACGCGACGAAGAAGGCCTTCAGATCATGCGCACCTTAGGCCGCAACATGGCCTGGATTTTGAAGTGCATCGAAGCCGGGAAAAAAGCCGGTATCGACGCACCTCAGACAGAAGCCAAGATCATGACCAACTTCATCCGCTAATGGCCGGAAGATTCAAAAAATCCGTACAGTCCCGCACTGTACGGATTTTCTCATATTCCCCTCTTGCTAAAAGTGTTGTCGTTGCCACGCTTTTTTTCGGAGAATTGTGTATAATAAGGAATATATTGTAAAAAAGTGAGGATTTCCTATGTATCCTATAAATGTAGATCTCCGAAACCGGCCCTGTCTGGTCATCGGCGGCGGTACCGTCGCCGAACGAAAAGCGGCCCGCCTCCTCGACGAAGGAGCTGATGTCACCATCATCGCCCCGACGGCGACGGACACCGTAAAAGACTGGGCCGCTTCCCATCGGCTCACCTGGAAGGCCCGTCCTTATGAGACAGGCGACGAAAAGCCCTTCTTTCTCATCATCTGCGCTACTGACGATGAAAAGGTAAGCCGCGCTGCCTCTCGTGCCGCAGAAGGAGCGGGTAAACCGATCAACGTCTGCGACGTCCCCGAACTATGCAGTTTCACCCTGCCGGCCGTCGTCCGCCAAGGTGACTTACAGCTTGCCATTTCCACCAACGGCAAGGGGCCGGCTTTCTCGCGCTGGCTGCGGCAACGGTTGGAAAAGCAGTTCGATGACCGCTACAGTCGCTGGCTCGACGAAGTGGCCCGCGTCCGAATGGCAGCCAAAGAGGCCCTGCCGTCCTCGAAAGACCGTCATGCTTTTTGGCACACGGCCCTTTCGGACGATATCATGGACCTCGTCGAAAATAACGCCATCGACGAAGCCGGCCGCCGCCTCTTCCAAAAGCTTGTCGAATTTGAAAGGAGCCGCCATGAAACGTAACCTGACCATCGGCACCCGCAAAAGTGCCCTGGCCTTATGGCAGGCCGAATACATCAAAAAAGCCCTCGAAGGTCACGATTCAGAACTGACCGTAACCCTCGAGCATATCGTTACGAAAGGGGACAAGATCCTCGACGTCCCCTTGGCCCGCATCGGCGGCAAGGGACTCTTTACGACGGAACTAGAATCACGACTCTTAGACGGTACGATAGACTTGGCCGTCCACAGCCTGAAAGATTTGCCTGCCGACCTCCCGAACGGTCTCTGCTTAGCCGCCGTCACGGCCCGTACTTACGTCCACGACGTCTTGGTATCGAATCGCTATGCCGCCCTCGACGCCCTGCCGCAGGGTGCCTGTGTCGGCACGTCGAGCCTGCGCCGAAGGGCCCAGCTTCTCGCCTACCGTCCCGACCTTACGGTTCGGGACCTTAGGGGCAACGTCGATACGCGGCTCAAAAAACTGGATGACGGCGAGTACGATGCCATCATCTTAGCCGAAGCCGGCCTCCATCGCCTGGGCCTTGCGAACCGCATCAGCCAGCTTCTCCCGACGGACATCATGATTCCTGCTGTCGGCCAGGGAGCGCTTGCCATCGAGACCCGCACCGACGATGAGGAACTGAAACAGGCCTTAGCCTTTCTTTGCGACCCGGGCACGACGGCGGCCGCGACGGCCGAACGGGCCTTTTTAGCCGCCATTAACGGCAGCTGCCAGGTTCCCGTCGGCGTCTACGGCAGGGCCAAAAACGATCAGCTGATCCTCTCTTGTATCATCGCCGCCCCGGACGGAAGCCGTGCCTTCCGCCATCAGACCACCGGCCTGCTCACTTCCGGGGCCGCCCTCGGCCAAGAGGCCGCTAAGACCCTCCTCGACTGTGGGGGCCGCCAAATTTTGACAGACCTCGGCATCACCCCTGCCGAGTAAAGGAGGTTTTCCATGAACGGCATTGTATATCTCACCGGCGCCGGCCCCGGCGACTACCGCCTCTTGACCTTAAAGGGCCGTGACGTCCTCCGTCTCGCCGACGTCGTCATCTACGACTACCTGGCGGATGAACGGCTCCTCGACTTCGCCCGGCCCGATGCAGAAAAAATATACGTCGGCAAAAAAGCTGCCGACCACACCCTCTCCCAAGAGAAAATCATCGACTTACTCCTTGAAAAAGCCCGTGCCGGAAAAGTCGTCGTCCGCCTCAAAGGCGGCGACCCCTTCGTCTTCGGCCGCGGCGGCGAAGAAAGCCGGGCCCTTCACGACGCCGGCATCCCCTTTGAAATCATCCCCGGCGTGACCTCAGCCATCGGCGCGGCAGCCTACGCCGGCATTCCCGTCACCGACCGGACGGCAGCCTCATCCTTTGCCGTCGTCACCGGCCATGAAGATCCGACGAAGAAAGAATCGTCCATTCGCTGGGATAAGTTGGCCACGGCCGTCGACACCTTAGTCTTTCTCATGGGCGTCCACAACCTGCCCTTGATTACGAAAGAATTAATGGCCCACGGAAGAAGGGCCGACACGCCGGCGGCACTCGTCCGCTGGGGCACCAAGCCCATCCAGGAAACCTTGGTTTCCACCGTCGGCGACATCGCCCAAAAGGCAGCTGAACAAGGCTTCAAGGCGCCGGCCATCTTCGTCGTCGGCGACGTCGTCTCCCTTAGGCCGGCCATGCAGTGGTTCGACACGAAACCGCTCTTTGGCCTTCGCATCGCCGTCACCCGCACCCATGCCCAGGCGCCGGCCCTCACGCGGCAGCTGGAAGACTTGGGCGCGTCGTGCATCGAAGTCCCGACGATCCGCATCGAACGGCCGAGCGACAACTACGCCGCCCTCGATACCGCCATCGACAAGATTTCAGACTACGACTGGCTGATTTTCACCAGCACCAACGGCGTCGACGCCTTTTTCCGCCGCCTGTCGAAAAAAAATCTCGACAGCCGCGCCTTAGGACGGGCTAAACTGGCCGCCATCGGCAGCGCCACGGCAGAAGCTCTCCTCACCCACGGTCTTACAGCCGACGTCGTCCCCCGGGCCTACTGTGCCGAAGGGCTCTTCGAGGCCCTGTCGCCCCACCTTAGAGGCGGCGAAAAAATCCTCATCCCCCGCGCCAAAGAAGCCCGTTCCTTCCTGCCCGATACGCTCCGCCGAAAAGGAGCTGTCGTCGATATCTGTGAAGCCTACCAAACGGTCGGCGCCGTCGAAAATAAGGAACGCCTGGAAAAACTTTTGACCGATGGGCAAATCAACGTCGTCACCGTCACCAGCTCGTCGGCAGTCCACCACTTTTTGGAACTTACTAAAGACGCCAAGACCGCCCTCGACGACCTTACCTTCGCCTGTATCGGCCCCATTACGGCCCAAACGTGCCGCGAACAGGGCCTCACCCATATTCTTACAGCCTCGACCTATACGACAAGAGGTCTGACTGATTGTATAAAAGATTGGAGATTAGAAAAACGATGAACGTAAATACCCTCCGCCCCCGCCGTCTGCGCCGTTCGGCACCGATGCGGGCTATGATTCGAGAAAACCACCTGTCCCTGAATGACCTCATTTACCCCATTTTCGTCGTCCCCGGAACGAAGGTCAAAGAAGAGATTCCCAGCATGCCCGACTGTTACCACCTGTCCGTCGACAATGCCGTCGCCTTAGCTGAAGAAATCCGGGAACTCGGCATCAAAGCCATCGAAGTCTTCGGCCTGCCGGCCTATAAAGACGACATCGGTTCCAGTGCCTGGGATCCGGAAAGCCCGGTCCAGCGCGCTATGAAGGCTATCAAAAAGGCCGTGCCCGACATGGTCATCGTCGGCGACGTCTGCCTCTGTCAGTATACGAGCCACGGCCACTGCGGCAAACTTTGCGGCCACGAAGTCGATAACGACGCCACCTTGGAACTCCTCAATAAAGTTGCCCTCAGCCAGGCAGAAGCCGGTGCCGACATCATCGCCCCGTCAGACATGATGGACGGCCGCGTCGCTTCCATCCGAAAGGCCCTCGACGATCATGATTTCACGGACATCAGCATCATGTCCTACGCCGCTAAATACGCCTCGGCCTATTACGGCCCCTTCCGCGATGCTGCCGATTCGGCACCTCATTTCGGTGACCGCCGGGGCTATCAGATGGACCCGGCTAACAGCCGTGAAGCCATGAAAGAAATCGACCTCGATCTCGACGAAGGGGCCGACATCATCATGGTCAAACCGGCCCTGGCCTACCTCGACATCGTCCACCAGGCCCGGGAACGCTGCCAACGGCCCATTGCCACGTACAACGTCAGCGGCGAGTACGCCATGGTCAAGGCGGCGGCCCAAAAAGGCTGGATTGACGAAAAGCGCATCGTCACCGAATCCCTGCTCAGCATGAAGCGAGCCGGTTCGGACATCATCATCACCTACCACGCCATCGACGTCGCCCGATGGCTGAAAAACGGCGACATCGAGGTTTAGCCATGGATTTAGTCATCGTCGGACTCAACCATAAAACGGTCCCCGTCGCCATTCGCGAACAATTTGCCATGACACCGGACGCCATCGGCAGCAGCCTTCAACACCTCGACGACTACGGCGGCCTTCGCGAAGCCGTCGTCCTGTCGACATGCAACCGCTCCGAAGTCTACGCCGTCGTCGATGACATCCGGGAAAACGAACAGGCCCTGCGCGACTTCTTCCTCGATTTGGCGGGAAGACCGACCTATAACCCGTCCTATTTCTACCGCTACACGGGAAAGGAATGCATCGCCCATTTATTCACCGTCGCCGCCAGTCTCGACTCCCTCGTCATCGGCGAAGGCCAAATCTTAAGCCAGGTCAAACAGGCCTACGTCATGGCCCATGAACACGGGGCTACCGGGGCCATCTTAAATATGCTCTTTCAGCAGGCCATCGCCGTCGGAAAAAGGATCCGAACGGACACGCACATCGCCTACCACGCCGTATCGGTCAGTTATACGGCCGTCCAAATGGCGGAAAAGGTCTTCGGTTCCTTAAAAGGAAAAGGGCTTCTTCTCTACGGCGCCGGCCAGATGGCCCGCCTGACAGCCCAAAACTTTCTCGGAAAAGGCGCCGATAAACTCTACATCGTCAACCGCCACTTAGAACGCGCCCAAGAACTGGCCGGCGACGTCGGCGGTCAGGCCGTTCATTACAAAGAAGCCGAAACGATCGTAGACGACGTCGACATCGTCATCGCCTCGACGGGGGCCCCCCATTACGTCGTCACCGTCCCCCGCCTGCGCCGCTTCCAGGAACGGCGTAAGGGGCGGCCTCTCCTGCTCATCGACATCGCCGTCCCCCGCGACATTTCTCCCGATGCCGCCTCCATCGACGGCGTCACCTTATACAATATCGACGATTTAGAAGACATCGTCCACGACAATGAAGCAGCCCGGAAGCGAGAAGCCGTCGCTGCCAAAGTCATCGTCGACGAAGCCGTCACCGCCATGGTCGAGCGCTACCGCTACCTTTCGGTCCGGCCCGTCGTCGTCAGCCTCTCTCAGCAGGCCGAACAGACGCGGCGCCACTTCGTCAAAAAGGCCCGCAGCAAACTGCCGGAACTGACGGACGAACAATTTCGCGTCGTCGAAAACTTATCGCACATCTTAGTCCGCAAAATCTTGCGTGCGCCCTTGCAGCGCACCGTCGAAGCGGCCCATACGCCTGACGAAGCGCAGGTCGTCCGAGAACTGCAAAACGTATTCAAGTTAGACATTAAAGAATAAGGAGGCCTTTCCATGATTTCCTTAGAAAAATCAAGGGCAGCGTTTTCCGAAGCGCAGACCCTCATGCCGGGCGGCGTCAACAGCCCGGTCCGTTCCTACAGCCGTATCGGCTGCCCGCCGCCTTTTATCGCCCGGGCCAAGGGCAGTACCATCACCGACATCGACGGCAACGAGTATATCGACTACGTCGGATCCTGGGGTCCCATGATCGTCGGCCACGCCCATCCCCGCGTCGTCAAAGCCCTCCAGGAAGCTGCCGAACGGGGCACGAGCTACGGCGCACCGACCCTCGTCGAGTCCGATTTGGCCAAACTCGTTCGCCAGGTCTACCCGTCCATCGAAAAACTGCGCATGGTCAATTCCGGTACGGAAGCCACCATGAGCGCCATCCGCGCCGCCCGAGGCTATACAGGCCGGGAAAAGATCGTCAAATTCATCGGCTGCTACCACGGCCACGGCGACAGCCTCTTAGTCAAGGCCGGCAGCGGCGCCGCTACCTTCGGCCAGCCTGACAGCCCGGGCGTCACCGCCGGCACGGCCAAAGACACGCTGACCGTCCCTTATAACGACGCAGCCGCCTTTAAAGCCCTCATGGATCAAAACGGCGACGACATCGCCGCCGTCATCGTCGAACCCATTGCCGGCAATATGGGCCTGGTCCTCCCCCAAGAAGGCTACCTCGAGCTCCTCCGGGACGAAACGAAGAAACACGGCACGGTCCTCATCTTCGACGAAGTCATGTGCGGCTTCCGCTCAGCCCTCCATGGAGCCCAAAGCCTCTACCATATTGAGCCCGACATGACGACCTTAGGGAAGATCATTGGCGGCGGCCTGCCCGTCGCAGCCTACGGCGGGAAAAAAGCCATCATGGACTGCGTCTCGCCGGAGGGTCCGGTCTACCAGGCAGGCACCTTAAGCGGCAACCCCCTGGCCATGGCAGCCGGCCTTGAAACGCTGCGCATCATTACGGAAGACCCGAACTATATCGAAAAAGTCACGGAAAAGACATCGATCCTTACCAAAGGGATCCGTCAGGCCGCCGAAAAAGCCGGCGTCCAGGTCCAGGTCCCCCAGGCCGGCACCATGTTCAGCGTCTTTTTCAGCGACCGGCCGGTCACGAACTACGCTGATGCCGAAGGCTGCGACGCCGAGGCCTTCAAGAGCTACTTCCTGTCCATGCTGAATGACGGCATTTACCTGGCTCCGTCGCCTTTTGAAACGAACTTCGTCTCCGGCGCTCACAGCGATGCCGACATCGAAAAAACGATCGAAGCTGCTGAAAAGGCCTTCCGCTCCCTTTAACCAGCCCGCAAAAAAAATATACTCACAACCCAAAAATCCCGTCTGAGCCATCGCTCAAACGGGATTTTTCACAGCCCTTCTCTTTTAGAAAAAGCTGTCTCTTATAAGATTTTCGACAAGAAAGCCTGGGTCCGTTCTTCCTTCGGATGGGAGAAGAGATCGTCCGGTTTCCCCTGTTCCAGAATCTTGCCTTCATCGACGAATAAGACCCGATCGGCCACTTCGCGGGCAAAACCCATTTCGTGGGTGACGATGGCCATGGACATGCCGTCGTGGGCCAGGTCTTTGATGACGTCGAGAACTTCGCGGACCATTTCCGGGTCAAGGGCCGACGTCGGTTCGTCGAAGAGGATGAATTTCGGCTTCATCGCCAAGGCGCGGGCAATGGCCACACGCTGCTGCTGGCCGCCGGATAAGGTTTCGGGATAGGCATCCTTCTTATCGGCCAGACCGACTTTTTCGAGGAGCTGAAGAGCCACTTCCGTCGCGGCTTCCTTGCTTTCTCCACGGGTCTTCATGGGCGACAAGATGATGTTTTCCAAGACCGTCATGTGCGGGAAGAGATTGAACCGCTGGAAGACCATGCCGACTTCCTTGCGGACGCTGTTGATGCTCTTAGCATCGTTCATACTGATGCCGTCGACGATGATTTCGCCGGCCGTCGGTTCTTCCAAATAATTGATACAGCGGAGAATCGTACTCTTGCCGGACCCGGACGGGCCGATGATGACGACGACTTCTTTATCTTGAATGGTCAAATCGATGCCCCGAAGAACCTCGTGTTTGCCAAAGCTTTTTTTCAACCCTTTAATTTCTATCATCCGTTGCAAACCTCCGTTCCAAATAGCTTACCAACTGGGCGATGGTAAAGGTCATGACCAAATAAATAAAAGCGACGGTCAGCCAGATTTCAAACGAGCCGTAGGTCTTAGCGATGATCAGCTGGCCCCGGCGGGTCAATTCCTCAAAGCCGATGACCGAAACCAGGGACGTTTCTTTGGTCATGGAAATAAATTCATTGCCAAGAGGCGGAATGACGTGTTTGAAAGCCTGGGGCAAAATGATGTAGCGCATAGTCTGCATCCACGACAGGCCGAGAGACCGACCGGCTTCCATTTGTCCCTTGTCGACAGACTGAATGCCGGCACGGAAGATTTCTGCCACATAGGCCCCACTGTTGACGGAACAGGCGGCAACGGCAGCGACGAAGGGGTTGATCCGTTCGCCGATGATCATGGGCAGGGCAAAGTAAATCAAAAAGATCTGGACTAAGAGCGGCGTCCCGCGGATAATATTGACGTAGCAGACAGCCAGGATGTTCAATATTTTGACTCCTGACAAGCGGCACACACTGGTAATCAGGCCGAATACAAAACCTAAGCCGACGGCAATGGCCGTGATTTCAATGGTAACACCGGCGCCTGCCAACAGCAGAGGCAATGAATTCCAAATCAGGCTAAAATCAAATGACATGAATAACACTCCTCTTGATGATACAGATAAATATACAAAAACACATGCTATCTTATTATACTTGCATATTTATGTGATGTCAATTCAGATTTAATAAATTTTCTTCATCTCCTGCCGCTTTTTTGCCCGTATTTGACAGAAAACGACAAAAAAAGGAATGCATAAAGGAAGGCTCCCTTATGTATTCCCCTATTTGTAGGCACAGTGGCAAAAGCCGACGGGCAGCCGCTGTGAGAAGATGTCTATCGGCCTAAGAAATGAACCAGTTCAAAGAGGTTTTCATCAATGGGATAGCGAAGCTTGGCGGCTTCTTCATACGGCGTGGCAACGACCTTGTTGTCGATGAGGCCGATGACACTGTTATAAGTGCCGTCTAAGAGGCTGTCGACAGCTTTCTGGGCAAAGCGGCCGGCCATGATGGCATCGTAAGCCGACGGAGCTCCGCCGCGCTGTACGTAGCCGAGGACGGTCAGGTTCGGCGACAGATACGTATGTTCCTTGATATAGTCGACGACGTCAGCGCCTTTAGCAGCCCCTTCGGCGACGATGACGATGCTGCTCAGCTTCTTCATGCGGTGCGATTCTTCCAAATGCTCGCAGAGCGCAGCCAAATCGACTTTATGTTCCGGAATCAAGACGGCTTCGGCACCGGAGGCCATGCCGGCGTTAAGGGCGATGAAGCCGGCTTCGCGGCCCATGACTTCAATGACGGCGACGCGGTCGTGGGAAAAGGCCGTATCACGGATCTTATTGACCGATTCGAGGACCGTATTGACAGCCGTATCGAAGCCTAAGGTATACTGGGTCCCGACCATATCGTTGTCGATGGTCCCGGGGATGGTAACCGTCGGAAAACCAAAGCCGGCCAAGGCTTCGGCACCGCGCATGGAGCCGTCACCGCCGATGACGACTAAGGCGTCGATTTCCTGTTCCCGTAAATATTCAGCCGCTTTCTGCTGCGTTTCTTTTTCTTTGAATTCCAAGCAGCGGGCTGTCCGAAGTACAGTCCCCCCGTGATGAATGATCGCGCCGACATCGCGTCGACCCAAGGGACGCGTTTCATGACGCAGTAAACCTTCATAACCGCGAATAATCCCTTCGACGGTCAGGCCGCGCTGAATAGCATACCGCGTGACCCCGCGGATGGCCGCATTCATTCCCGGCGCATCCCCGCCGCTGGTCAATACTCCGATTTTGTTGATCATTTTACATCAGTCTCCTTCTTTTCCCTGGCAATAAACTGCACATGCCTTTCATTGATTTTATGGACAATGGATTCGACGATCTGTGACGCTCCCCCGCGTGTCGTATCGACGACGCCGTCGCAGTACGGATAGATCTCTTCCCACTGTTTCATCATAGTATGGACAAAATCATGAAGATTGTCGTAGTCCACGGTCGGCCGCTTTCCAATGTGGCGGCTGACTCTTTCCTCGACGCGAAACGGCTCGGATAAGAGGGCAACGATAAAGCCATGACGATGCAAGATACGATACGTATCGACATTCATGGGAAAGTTGCCGCCAAAAGAAATCACCGCTTCATGATACCGGCTGACTTGCTGTAAGATATTGAGCTCCCGCTCTCGAAACGCCTGTTCTCCATGGCTGGCAAAGAAATCGGCAATCGTCATGCCTACGGCCCGCTCGATACGCCGATCCGTGTCGACAAACTGCCAATTGAGGCGTTGCGCCAGCTTACGGCCAATATGACTCTTGCCGCTCCCCATCATCCCGACGAGGACGATATTCCGCTTCATCATGATCGGCACACCTCCTCCAAGTAGTCTATTCTGCATATGTACCTTCCTATTTTATCATACTTCTTTCCTGTTGACACAAAAAAAGCCGTACTTTTTCTTCATATTACTATAAATAGAGCGGGACAGTCAAAAAAGAAGAACCCTCTCCACGATTGTCGAAAACGTGCTCGAGCCCGTCATTCTGCCAATCGTCGCGGCCCTTTTCCAAGGGGAATAAAAAAACGGAGTGTCCCTACGGGGTCTATTTAGGTCCCACTTTGTAGGACCTTATAAAAAAAAGAGACCTGCCCAAGGCAAATCTCTTGTATCGTCAGCCGAAAGCTCCCGAAGGGTCCTCACAGCTTTTTTTACGACGCGCAGGTCGTGCCGCAGTTACCGCCTTCTTCACCGGCATCGTTGGTCAGTCCCAGGCGCTTGATCATGGCCATGTCTTCGACGATGGTCGAGCCCGACGTGGTCAGCATATTGCCCGTAATCGACGCCGAGGCACCGCAGAGGAGGGCCGTAGCCCCGTTTTCAGGCAAAAGTTTCCGGCCGGCAGCCAGGCGGATATTGGCTTCGGGATTGATGAAGCGGAAAAAGGCAATGGTCCGCAGGATATCGTCGCCGGACAGTTCCTTCCGCCCTTCAAAAGGCGTGCCGGGAATGGGCATCAAGGCGTTGATGGGGATCGATTCGATGCCGAGTTCGGAGAGGCTAAGGGCCATATCGAGGCGATCTTCCCAGGTTTCGCCCATGCCGATGATGCCGCCGGAACAGACGCAGAGGCCTTCGGCCTGGGCATCTTTAATCGTCCGGATGCGGTCGTCATACGTATGGGTCGTGCAAATCTCCGGGAAGAAGCGGCGCGACGTTTCGATGTTGTGATGGTAGCTGGTGACGCCCGTCTGGCGGAGGGCATGGAGCTGTTCTCTCGAAAGCAAGCCGTGGGAGGCGCAGAGGCCGATGTGGAGTTCCCCCTTCATGGACCGATAGGTGTCGAGGGCTTTTTCAAAATCCTTCCCCGACAAGGCTCTGCCGGAGGTAACGATGGCAAAGCGGTTGGCACCGGCGTCCTGATTGGCCTTGGCATTGGCCATGATTTCTTCTTTGGGCAGGAAATCGTATTCGTCGCAACCCGTATGATGACAGGCCGACTGGGCGCAGTATTTACAGTCTTCGCTGCAGCGGCCGCTGCGGCCGTTGATGATGGTACAGAAGTCGACGTGATTGCCGCAAAAATGACGCTGCAGTACGCCGGCCCCTTCTTGCAGTTCTGCCAGCGGTGCCGTCAAGAAAATACTCAGATCGTCACCCCGTTTGATGCGATAGCCTTGTAAAATTCGTTCCGTTAAACCTGCGATTGTATTCATTGTTAACCAATGCCCCTCTTTCTATTAGTGACTATGGGATTATTATACGCGCTGAAAGGCCTCTAGTCAACCAATTATTTCATGGTAAGAGGTTAACAATAAACTCGTATTTCTCCGTGACAGCCGCTGCCAACGCCCCTAAGGGCACAAAAAAAGGCCCGTCGCAGTTGCGACAGACCCTTTTTCAAGTGTTCTTGCCAATAGCTTATCGGCGTTCGCGGATACGGGCAGCTTTGCCGGTAAGACCGCGGAGATAGTGCAGTTTTGCACGGCGAACGATACCGTGGCGAACGACTTCGATTTTAGCCAGACGCGGCGAATGTACTAAGAAAGTACGTTCAACACCGACGCCATAGGAAATGCGGCGGACAGTGAAAGTTTCGCGGACACCGCCGTTCTGACGGCCGATAACGACACCTTCAAAGATCTGGATACGTTCACGATTGCCTTCGACAACCTTTACGTGAACTTTGACAGTATCCCCAGGGCGGAATGCCGGGATATCGTCACGAAGCTGTTCCTGTTCAAGTACGCTGATAATGTTCATTGCTCTTTTTCCTCCTATAAGACATTCTTACCCCGTTGCCGCCATGGTACGCAGCAATCGTCATATGATACCGATCATATCGGGCAGCGGACTGCCTAAAATAACAAAGGAATTATATCATAAAAAATCCTTTGTGTAAAGCCTTTTTTCTCGCAAACTCGCAAACACGAAGGGACCTTCGGCCTACATCTGGACGTTGGGCAAGAAAGTACGGGACATGTGGGAGATGATCGCCTGGTACTTATCGCGCTTGTCCGTCGGATAGGTTACGGTAAAGGCCACGTAGGTCTTATTCTTGTCATTGATGTAAAGTTCGTGATAGTAAGACGTCTTGCCGTCGGTCCAGCCGATGGCGTAGCTGTCCTTAGTCTTGATGTTGGTCGTCAGTTCCGGCGAATTGTTCATGCCGACAGCCATGTTGTACAATTCGTCGATGGAAAAGCCCATGGTATTCTTAGCGGCATAGGTCTGGAAGACGGCATCGTCTTTCGGATCCTGGAAGTAGGCACCGTCCCCGTCGGTCGTCATATCGGCTGTCGTCGCGCTGCGCGGGATATCGACGGCGTACTGATAGGCGCGGTTGTAATACTGGTAATAGTCTTTGTCCTTGGTCGTCATGACCTGAACTACCTCATAACTATCGGTATTGGAGCTCTTGATGTTGACTTTTTCAGCAGCCAATGCCGTCGAGCCTGCGATACAGGTCAAGGCAGCGACTAAGAGGGCAACGTTCTTTAATTTCATGGATATCACTCCTTTATTTTCTTGCGATAAAACTTGCGAAAAGAGGACTTCAAATAAATAACAGATGCAGGCCGGCTGCATCTGTTATCTATTATACCATATTCAAAATTAGCTGCACAAGAAAGGCGGCTTACGATAATTTTTTGATATCGCCCAGCGGCTGAATAAGGCTGTACGTCAAAGCCAGGAGATGGAGTCGGTTTTCTTTGACGGCTTCATCTTTATGCATGACCAGGACGTTGTCCAGGAATTCGTTGATGACGGCAATGCCTTCAGACAAGGTATTGGCTACGCTCTGATAGTCGTAGACGGCGTACTGCTGGGACAGGTTGACCTGCATAGCCTGGCAGGCGCTGTAGAGAGCCCGTTCTTCGTCAGTTTCAAAGAGGTCGGGATCGACGTCGGTATCATCGGCACCTTTGATCGTGTTGCTGACCCGGGTGAAGGCCTGGAGAAGATCGGTCTTGCTCATGATATCGGCATCGATGAGGGCCTGAGCGCGGCGAGCCGCTTCATTAGCATTGAGCGTATCGGAACTTAAGACGCAGTCGATGATGTGGTAATCCATGCCCTTGTCCTGGAAGATGTTCTTCAGGCGCAGGGTAAAGTAATCGTCGAGCTGCCCCATGACCGTCGCGGCATCTTCACCGGCTACCCCGAGGAGGTTCAGGATAAAGGCAAAGACTTCATGGCAGTTGATATTCCAACCGGCATCCATGACGATGTTCAAGATGCCGATGGTCTGACGGCGCAGGGCAAAGGGGTCCTGGGAGCCCGTCGGAATGAAACCGCGGCTGAACATGCCCGTAATGGTATCGAATTTATCGGCAATGCCGAGGATTCGGCCCATGTCGGTCGCCGGCAGTTCGTCGCCGGCAAAGCGCGGCTGATACTGTTCGTTGATGGCTTCGGCAACGCCTTCGTCTTCCCCGTCGATGAGGGCATATTCCTTCCCCATGACGCCCTGGAGTTCCGTAAATTCCATGACCATCTGGGTGGCAAGGTCGGCTTTGGCCAGTTCAGAAGCCCGTTGGAGTTTGGCATCATCGAGGCCGAGATCGAGTTTCTGATTGAGGAATACCGTGATCTGTGCCAGGCGCTGAGCCTTGTCGTGGAGGGTACCGAGGCCGTCCTGGAAGACGATTTTCTTCAATTTTTCCGTGTAATCGACTAATTTATGTTTCTTATCTTCTTCAAAGAAGAACTTGGCGTCGTCGAGGCGGGCACGAAGGACGCGTTCGTTGCCGTGCTGAACCGTTTCCAAATGGTAGTCGTTGCCGTTGCGGACAGTCAAGAAGAGGTTCATGAGCTTGCCTTCTCCATCACGCATGGGGAAATAGCGCTGGTGGTCCTTCATGGGCGTAATGATGGCCGCTTCCGGGAGCTTCAAATAATCTTTATCGAATTCACCACACAGGGCCGTCGGATATTCGACGAGGTAAACGACTTCTTCCAGGAGGTCGTCGTCCATGATGACCGTCCCTCCCTTTTCGTCAGCCAGTTTCTGAAGGCCGTCGAGGATGAGCTGACGCCGTTTTTCCGGGTCGACGATGAGGAAGTGTTCTTCGCAGACGGCTTCATAAGAGGCCGGATTTTCGATGGTAAAGTCGCCCGTGCCGAGGAAGCGATGACCGCGGCTGACCTTTCCCGACGAAACGTTGGCCAATTCAAAGGGAATGACGTCCGTGTCAAAGAGGGCCACGAACCAGCGGATAGGCCGTACGAAGTGGAAGTCGAGGCTCCCCCAGTGCATGCTTTTGGGGAAGTTGAGGCCCGTTACGATGCCCTTCATGAGGTCCGGCAAAAGGCCCTTCGTTTCAGCACCGACGCTGGTGACGTTGGCGTAGACGTAACCGTCTTCCACGGTCAGGTCAGCGACGTCGATTTTCTGACCGCGGGCAAAGCCCATGGCAGCCTTGGTCGGCTTGCCGTCGCCGTCATAGGCGATGGAAACCGACGGGCCCTTGTGTTTGGCCGAGACGTCAGCCTGTTTTTCAGCAACACCTTTCATCAACAAGGCGATGCGGCGCGGCGTGCCCAAGGTGCGGACCGATTCATAAGCGATATTGGCTTCGCCAAACGATTTTTCAGCCAAGTCTTTGACCTGGCCGAGGATACTCGGCATATAATGAGCCGGGATTTCTTCGGTACCGATTTCAAGTAACAAATCTTTGCTCATCTTATTTTTCCTCCTTGGAAAGCATTGGGAATCCTAATTTTTCACGCTGTTCCAGGTATGCCTTAGCGCAGGCCCGGGCCATACTGCGGACGCGGCCGATGAAGGCAGCTCGTTCGCTGACGCTGATGGCGCCGCGGGCATCGAGGAGGTTGAACGTGTGCGAGCATTTCAATACGTAGTCGTAGGCCGGAAGGACGAAGCCGGCTTTGATGACCCGCATGGCTTCTTTTTCATATTCATCGAAGAGGTGGAACAAGAGGTCGGCGTTGCTCAGTTCAAAGGCATACGTCGACTGTTCGACTTCGTTCTGATGGAAGATATCGCCGTAAGTGGCCGTTTCGTTCCACTGGAGGTCATAGACGTTTTCTACGCCCTGGATATACATGGCCAGTCGTTCCATGCCGTATGTGATTTCCGACGATACGGGAGCGACGTCGATGCCGCCGACTTGCTGGAAGTAGGTAAACTGCGTGACTTCCATGCCGTCGAGCCAGACTTCCCAGCCAAGACCCCAGGCGCCGAGGGTCGGCGATTCCCAGTTGTCTTCGACGAAGCGGATGTCGTGTTCAGCCGGGTTGATGCCCAAGGTTTCCAAACTCTTTAAATAGAGTTCCTGAATGTTGTCCGGCGACGGTTTGCAGATGACCTGGAACTGATGGTGCTGATAAAGGCGGTTCGGATTGTCGCCGTAGCGGCCGTCTGCCGGGCGGCGCGACGGTTCAACATAGGCTACGTGCCACGGTTCCGGGCCGAGCGTTCTGAGGAACGTCGCCGGGTTCATGGTCCCTGCCCCTTTTTCTACATCATACGGTTCGTAGATGATACAGCCCTGAGAAGACCAGAAGTTCTTCAATGCGAATATCATGTCTTGAAAATTCATCGTATTCCCTCCTACATGCAAAAAAGTCCCTGTAACATAGATAAATATGTTACAGGGACGAGTATACGTACCCGCGGTTCCACCCTGATTGGTCCAAAAGACCCGCTTGATTTACCGGCCATACACATCGACAGACTTCCGGCCGCGGCCTTCAGAGCGCCTTCCGCATCGGCAGCCGGCTCACACTATCCCGACCTCGCTGATAAGATACGTACTTGTTCTCTTGCATCGCCTATGTAATTGTACGTCCCTTATCATAGCAAACTTAAGGGTAAAAGTCAATCTTTTCCCCCATCAAAAAAGGATTGTCGCTAAAGGCATAAAACCTTTAGGAGACAATCCTTTTCAATCGGGTAATCCTATTGCTTGCCGTATTTGCGGGCTACGTCGATGCGGCGCAGAGCACGCTGCAGGGACGCTTGGGCACGGGTTTCGTCGAGGTCGGCAGCGTGTTTCGCCAATAAGGCTTCGGCACGCTTTTCCGATTCGATGGCTCGGTCGATGTCGATATCTTCCGGCTTTTCCGAAGCCGGCGTAATGACCGTGACCGCATTGCCATGGACTTCGAGGAAGCCTCCGGCAACGGTGACGCAGCCGCGGCTTCCGTCCTTGTCATAGCATAAAGGCCAAATCGACAGGGATGCGATGAGCGGCGCATGGTTGGGCATGATACCCAAATCACCGTCTAAGGCACGGACGAGGATGAAATCCACGTCTTCATGGAGTACGGCAGCATCGGGCGTTATGACTTCCAAATGGAGTGTCTTTCCTGCTTCTGCCATAGACTATTCCCCTTTCAGCGTCTTGGCCTTTTCATAGGCTTCTTCAATATTGCCGACCATGTAGAATGCCTGTTCAGGCATGTCGTCACATTTACCGGACAAGATTTCTTTGAAGCCTTCAATCGTTTCTTTCAGCGGGACGTAACGGCCTTCCTGACCGGTAAACTGTTCAGCAACGGCGAAAGGCTGGCTGAGGAAACGCTGTACTTTACGGGCACGGGCAACGGTCAGCTTATCTTCTTCTGACAGTTCGTCGATACCCAAGATGGCGATGATATCCTGCAGGTCGTTGTACTTCTGGAGGATTTCCTGTACGGCACGGGCCGTATTGTAGTGATCGTCGCCGATGATGTTCGGGTCGAGGATACGAGACGTGGAGTCCAACGGATCGACGGCCGGGTAAATCCCGAGTTCGGCGATCTGACGGGACAGAACCGTCGTCGCATCGAGGTGCGCGAAGGTAGCAGCCGGAGCCGGGTCCGTGAGGTCGTCAGCAGGGACGTAAACGGCCTGGACGGACGTGATAGAACCGTCTTTGGTCGACGTAATGCGTTCCTGCAGGGCGCCGACGTCGGTACCCAGGGTCGGCTGGTAACCGACGGCAGACGGAATACGGCCGAGAAGGGCCGAAACTTCGGAACCTGCCTGGATGAAACGGAAGATGTTGTCGATGAACAACAAGACGTCCTTGTGTTCTTTATCACGGAAGTATTCGGCCATGGTAAGACCGGTCAGGCCGACGCGCATACGAGCTCCTGGCGGTTCGTTCATCTGACCGTAGACGAGGGCCGTCTTGTCGATAACGCCGGATTCCTTCATTTCGTTCCAAAGGTCATTGCCTTCACGGGTACGTTCACCGACACCGGTGAAGACAGAATAACCGCCGTGGCCCGTAGCAACGTTGTGGATCAATTCCATGATGAGGACTGTTTTACCGACGCCGGCACCGCCGAAGAGGCCGATCTTACCACCCTTAGCATAAGGGCAGATAAGGTCGACGACTTTGATCCCCGTTTCAAAGATTTCTGTTTCCGTCGCCTGGTTTTCGAATTTCGGAACCGGACGGTGGATCGGCCAGTAATCATCGGCTTCGACCTTGGCGTCGACTTTGTCAACGGTATGGCCGAGGACGTTGAAGATACGGCCTAAGACGCCTTTGCCGACAGGGACCTTGATCGGGTCGCCGGTATTTTCGGCTGCCATGCCGCGGACGAGGCCATCTGTGGAGTCCATGGAAACGCAGCGGACGACGTCGTCACCTAAGTGCTGCATGGCTTCTACAATGAGGTCGATCTTCTGGTCGCCTTCACCGCCCGTGATACGGATGGCGTTGTAGATGGACGGCAAGTCTGCTTCGGAAGCAAACCGCACGTCGACGACCGGGCCGATGACCTGGACTACTTTCCCAATGTTATTGCTCATGAAGAGGTTCTCCTCTCTTTCAAGAATTGTAACAGCAGCGCGTGACGAGAATCACGTCTTATTTCAAGGCGTTGGCGCCACTTACGATTTCCGTCAGTTCGTTGGTAATACCAGCCTGGCGGACTTTATTGTAGGTAACAGTCAGTTTTTCGATCAGCTCACCGGCGTTGTCCGTAGCCGACGTCATGGCCGTCATGCGGGCACCGAGTTCACTGGCAGCTGACTGAAGGAGACTGTTGTAGATAAACAGATCTAAGTACTGGGGCAGCAAAGAATCGAGGACCTGGGATGCATCGGGAGCAAACAAGTACTCTTCCCGCGGCCCCTGGTCACCGGCCTGTTCTTCCTGAGAAATAGGCAGCATCTTCACGATTTTTGCTTCCTGGGACAAGGCCGTTTTGAAGTGCGTATAGATGACATAGACTTCATCGACTTCGCCGTCGAGGAACTTCTGCGTCGCCAAATGGGCGATTTCCTGGGCATTGATGAGCTGCGGCTTATCCGAAAAACCGGACCATTTTTCTTCCGGCGTAATATGCAGGTGCTTTAAGTACTCTGCCGGTTTGCGGCCGGAGACGAAAAGGACCGACGCACTGCGCGGCTTATCCTTTAAGACGGATACCATGGTCTTGTTGATGTTGGCGTTGAAGGCACCGGCCAGGCCCTTATCGGCCCCGATGATGATATAGCACGTCTTCTTGACGTCATCGCGGGACTGGAACAAAGGGTTCCCGGAATCGGGGGATGCCGCCGACAAGCGGCGCAGCATGCCTTCCATTTTTTCGGTATACGGGGCAGTAGCCAGTGCCCGTTCCTGTGCACGGCGCAGTCGCACGGAAGAGACCATCTTCATGGCCTTGGTGATCTGCTGAGTATTGGTAACGGATTTAATCCGTCGATTTATTTCGCGTGCACTCGGCATAGCTTATTCCTCCTCTTTAACCAGTTCGTGAGAAGTACCGTACTGCTTGAGGTATTCCGCAATGGCTTTCTTGAGGGTTTCTTCTGCATCTTTGCCGAGTTCCTTCGTCGATTTAATGCTTTCACCGACTTCCGGATAGTTGCTGTGCATGAAGGTAACGAAGCCGTCTGCAAATTCGGCAACTTCGTCAACCTGGACAGGCATCAGGTAGTTCTTAACGGCCAAATAAATCTGCATGACCTGATCTTCAACGGCCATCGGCTTATACTGCGGCTGAATGAGGAGCTGCATCGTCCGTTCACCGGCGTCGATCTGGGCTTTCGTGTTCTTATCGAGGTCGGAGCCGAACTGAGCAAAAGCTGCCAATTCGCGGTACTGGGCCAGGTTCAAACGGAGCGTACCGGCAATGCTCTTCATGGCCTTGATCTGAGCCGAACCGCCGACACGGGATACGGAGAGGCCGACGTTGATAGCCGGACGGATCCCGGAGTTGAAGGCTTCTGTTTCGAGGAAGATCTGGCCGTCGGTAATGGAAATGACGTTGGTCGGAATATAGGCCGACAAGTCACCGGCCAAGGTTTCGATGATCGGCAGGGCCGTAATCGAGCCGCCGCCCAATTCATCGGACAGTTTAGCCGCCCGTTCGAGCAGACGGGAATGTAAGTAGAATACGTCGCCGGGATACGCTTCACGTCCTGGCGGACGACGGAGAAGCAAACTCATGGCGCGGTATGCCTGGGCGTGTTTGGACAAATCGTCGTATACGCAGAGGCAGTCTTTGCCCTGGAGCATGAAGTATTCGGCAATGGATACGCCGGAATACGGAGCAAGATACTGGAGCGGAGCCCCGTCGGAGGCCGTTGCGGCAACGACGATGGTATAGGCCATAGCGCCGTGTTCTTCGAGGGTCCGTACGACGCGGGCAACGGTCGACGATTTCTGACCGATGGCGACGTAGACACAGATGACGCCCGTATCCTTCTGATTCAAGATTGTATCGATGGCAATGGCCGTCTTGCCCGTGCCACGGTCACCGATGATGAGTTCACGCTGGCCACGGCCGATAGGGACCATGGAGTCGATGGCTTTCAGACCCGTCTGGAGCGGTACCTTGACCGGCTGGCGGTCGGCAATACCGTAGGCCTTGACTTCGATCAGGCGAGATTCCGTCGTCTTGATGTCCCCCTTGCCGTCAATGGCCATCCCTAAGGGATTGACGACGCGGCCGATCATGTTTTCGCCGACAGGAACACGCATAACGCGGCCTGTACGACGGACGGTGTCGCCTTCTTTAATGAGGGCGTCATCGCCGAGCAGTACGGCGCCGACGTTATCTTCTTCCAAGTTCAGGGCCATGCCGTAAACGCCGTGCGGCAGTTCCAGCAATTCCCCGGACATGGCTTTTTCCAAACCGTAAATGTGGGCAATGCCGTCCCCGACTTCCAAGACGGTACCGACGTCATCGACGTTCATTTCCACATTATAATCTTCGATTTGTTTCTTGATTATAGCCGTAATTTCTTCTGGCTTCATATTCATTATTCGTCCGTCACCCCATTCGTCGCGTCAGCCTGGAGCAGGCTATTCTGCATATCCTGCAGATGCCGCTTAAGGCTGCCGTCTATTAATTTATCGCCAATTTGGATGACCATGCCGCCGATAAGCGACGGATCGACGTAGTACAGCGGTTCTATCTGCTGTCCCGTCATGGCTTCCAGGCTGGCTACGAGCTTGGTCTGTTCTTTCTTGGACAGCGGCTTGACGACGCGGATTTTGGCCACTTCGATGTTCTGAGCCTTACGGGCCAAATCGATAAACCCGTCAATGCCCAAAACCAAAGCCGCTTCACGGCGCCGGTCGATCATGACATACATGAACTGCATGACCATCGGCGACACGCTGTCCCCAAAAATCTTTTTCAATGTGTCCTTTTTGGACTGCGGCGGTACGAGGGGATGATTCAGGAATTTCCATAAATCGGGATTTTCCTGAAACGTATCCCGTACGCCTTTTAATTCTGTTCCGAACTCGGTAAGCTTCTTCTGTTCGCTGGCAATGTCAAACATAGCCTGGCTGTATTTGCTGTAGATCGTTTCGGGTATCATAAGATCAGTTCCCCTTTACGCGCTGCGTCTGGATCTGGTCAATGCAGTCGGCTACGAGTTTTGCGTTCATATCGGAATCGATATTCTTCTTGAGCAGTTTTTCTGCCACAGCCATCGACAGATTGACTACTTCCTTACGCATTTCCCGGATAGCCGCTTCCCGTTCATTGGCGATTTCAGCCTGGGCAATCTGTTTTTCCCGGGCGATCTGATCGCGAATGGCTTCGAGCTGGGCCTGTGCTTCTTTATCGGCCTGCTTTACCGCTTTGTCGACGATGGCCTGCGCTTCTGCACGGGCATCGCGGATCTGAGCTTCATAATCGGCTCTCATCTTTTCAGCCGTTTCCTTGGCTTTCGCGGCATCGCTGAGATCGGAGGCAATCTTATTGCGGCGGTCTTCCAGCACTTTGAGCAGCGGTTTGTAAGCGAACTTCGCCAAAATAGCAACTAAGACGAAGAAGTTGATAAACTGGAACAGCAAGGTACCATTAATACTAACCAATGTACTTCCCTCCCCGGCTGTATAGTAGAATCATTCAGATTAAAGCAGGCTGACGAACGGATTGGCGAAGACCAATACGATGGAGATGACAGCTGCGATAATCGGCATGGATTCGATCAAGCCGATGGAGATAAGCATGTTGACCAAGAGTTTGCCGCCCATTTCAGGCTGACGAGCCGTACCTTCGAGCATTTTCGATGCGGCATGACCGTCACCGATAGCAGCGCCGAGAGCTGCCAAACCAATACCCAAGCATGCACCAAAAGCGGACAATGCCAATACGATAGCTTTTTCCATAATAAATAACCTCCTAGTTTCTGTGAATAAGATGAAAATTTCAGTGTAAAACAGTATCCGGCACGATTAGTCGTCTGCAAAAGACGGAGCCAGATAAGACGTGGTCAGGATCGTAAAGATAAATGCCTGAATGAGACCGATGACCAGGCTGAACACCAGCCAGATGATCGGAATGCCGATAGGCACGAGGAAGTACAGGACTTCCAACAAAATTTCCCCGGCCAGGATATTGCCAAATAGACGGAAGGCCAACGTTAAGGGTTTGGTAATTTCTTCCATCAGATTGATGATAACAAATGGCGCAAAGGGTTTAAAGAAGCTCTTGAAATGTTTTTTGAACCCCTGGTTCTTCAAGGCCATAAAATGGACCATAAAAGAAGATACCAGTGCCAGGGCGACAGTCGTATTCAAGTCATTCGTCGGCGAAGCCAGGATTTCCGGATTCGGAATCATGCCCAATTCGTTGGCGAACAGGATGAATAAGAACATGGTCAATAAGACCGATACGACTTGGCCGTATTTCGGTCCCAACGTTTCCCTGAACTGATCGAGGAGGGATTCGATGACCATTTCCATGGCATTCTGCAGGCCCGACGGGACGAGGGAACGTCCCCTTGTGGCAGAGACGGTGACGATGATAACCAGCGCTGCAACGAGCCAGGTCATCATCAGCGTATCCAGGTTCACATTCAGACCCAGAATCTGAACGACCACATGATGCCCTGCATGTAATTCCATACGCAATACCTCCTTTCCTTTACCGTCTGAAGCGTGCGGTCAACACATCTGCAAAGATCAGGACGCGGTATGAAAAGATACCGGCCACGGCAGCTCCCAGTGAAATGGACGGGAACTGCAGGATCACGATGACGGCCAGGCAGACGAAAATCAGCCGGAACACGGCACCGCCGCGGATGAATGCCGCCGCCTGCTCGGGCGGCAGTTTCAAGGCCCGTACCGAACGGCTGCTGAGCATGAAAAAATAGACGATGTTCAAGCCGCTGCCGATACACCAGCCACTTATGTACTGCCACCACCCGCCCAGTAAGAGCACGGCGGCGACGATACATGTAAAACCAATGAGTTTGCAAATTGTTGCCTTCACATAGGTGTAAAAAGCTTCCATAGACTATCCTCCGCGGTTCTCATCGGCTCGATGACGATCCATTCCGGCGGGATTCATCCCGTTCATAGGACAAGGCTTTTTTGTAAAGCGTCCAGAACCCGGAAACGGCACCGATCAGGGAAAAGAGGATCAATCCCCACGGCGATGTGCCCGTATAGACATCGATAAAACGGCCGATGGCGACGCCGACGCAGATGCAGACAAAGAGCGACAGACCGAGAGATGCGGCAATGGCAACGATGTCTAAAAGCCTCATAGAAGCCCCTTTGTCACTGTGAGAATCATTCTTTTTTCTCATAGCACACACACTCCTGCTCAGGCGATAGCAGTCTTTCCATAACCGCGCTGCGCATAGAAAACCTACGTTTAGCCGCGATTATTGCTTATTTTAGCACGGAAAAACAGGAAAATCAACACAAGATGAAAGAAAAAGCGAGTATATAACTAAAAACTATTCTCAATATAACTGAAGCTTATTTTAACGGCAGAAGTCGTCAGGAACGGCTTCCTTGCCGGCAAAAACATGGAGAATGGCTTCGACGATGCGCCGCGATGCCTGGCCGTCGCCATAAGGATTTATGGCGTTGCTCATGGCGTCATAAGCGGCCTTATCGGTCAAAAGGCGCTTCGTTTCGGCATAGACGACGTCTTTATGCGTGCCGATGAGGCGGACCGTCCCGGCTTCCACGGCTTCCGGCCGTTCCGTCGTATTGCGCAGGACCAGAACCGGTTTTCCCAGAGACGGCGCTTCTTCCTGGATACCGCCGGAATCGGTCAGTACCAGATAGCTGAGGCTCATGAGGTTGGCAAAGGGTTCATATTCCATGGGATCGATGAGATGGATCCGGTCGATGCCGGACAGTTCATCTTCGACGACCTTGCGGACTTTCGGGTTGCGGTGGACGGGAAAGACGATTTCCGTATCGGGAATCTCTTCGATGATGCGGCGCAGGGCCTTATAGATATGGCGCATGGGCTCGCCGAGGTTTTCCCGACGGTGCGTCGTCAAGAGGATGACTCGATGGTGCTTGAAGTCCACCGATTTCAATTGGTCGCCGAAGTCATAGTCGCCGGCAACGGTCGTCATCAAAGCGTCGATGACGGTATTCCCCGTTACGTAAATCTGAGACGGATCTATATTTTCACGGACGAGGTTGGCCCGTGCCGTCGAGGTCGGGGCAAAATGAATGGCCGCAATGGCCCCGGTGAGCTTGCGGTTCATTTCTTCCGGGAACGGCGAATATATATCCCCTGTCCGCAGGCCGGCTTCGACGTGGCCGACGGGGATCTGCTGATAATAGGACGCCAGGGCCCCGGCAAAGGTCGTCGTCGTATCGCCGTGGACGAGGACCAGATCCGGCTGTTCTTTGGCCAGGACATCCTTGAGACCCAGGAGCGACTTCGTCGTAATATCGTATAAGGTCTGGCCCTTGGCCATGATGTCCAGGTCGTAATCCGGCGTAATCCGGAACAACTCCAGGACCTGGTCGAGCATCTGGCGATGCTGGGCCGTGACGGCAACGACCGTCTGAATGCTGTCGGCATGTTTCTGTAATTCCTTGACGACCGGTGCCATTTTAATCGCCTCCGGCCGCGTGCCGAATACAGTCATTACCTTAATCATAATACAAATTCCTCCTTATATGACGAACCGATTCTTCCCGTCATGATTTGCGGGTCGAATCGGTCGTTGATTTACGCAGTATGCCGATGCGCTTTGCCGAGTAGATGATAACGGCAAGAACGACCAAGACAGTCACGATCCCCGTCTGATAGCTTACGTTGGCTACGAAGAGGGCGACGATGCCTAACATCATGCTGACAAAATACATGATCAGTACGGCTTGCTTCTGTGTCATACCCAGGGCCAGGAGACGATGGTGCAGATGACCCTTATCCGGCTGAAATATGGGAACGCCGCTCATCCGGCGTCGGATGATGGCGAAGGTCGTATCGAGAATGGGAAGGCCTAAGGCGATGATGGGCACGACCAGTGCCACCGTCGCCGCCGTCTTGACCAGGCCGAGAACGGCCGAGACAGCCAGGGTATATCCGAGAAGCATACTCCCCGTATCGCCCATGAAGATTTTGGCAGGGTTAAAGTTGTACTGCAAAAATCCCAAGGCTGCACCGGCCATGGACACGATGATGAGGGCCGGCAGGAATTGATTGAGGTTTACCGCCAAGAGGAACATCGAAATCGAGGCGATGAAGGCTACGCCGGCAGCCAGCCCGTCCAGACCGTCGATGAGGTTCACCGTATTGGTAAAGCCGATGATCCAGAAAATCGTCACCGGAATGGCAATGACTTCCGGCAGGACCAGGATATCTCCGAAAGGATTGGTCAGCCATTCGATCTGAATGCCGAAGGCCACGGGAATACAGGCCGCTGCAATCTGGCCGACGAGCTTGACCCGGGCCGGGATGTTGCAGATATCGTCCCAAATGCCGATGGCGACGATGGCCGTACAGCCGAGGAGCATGCCGATGAGTTCGTGGTGCAGGGGCACGCAGAACAAGACGGCCGCCATAAAGCCGATATAAATAGCCAGCCCGCCGAGCCGCGGGATGACATGAGTATGTACCTTTCTTGCATTGGGCCGGTCCACGGCGCCAACCTTGATGGCCACCTTCTTGACGCCCGGCGTCAAAAGATAGGAAACGACCAAGGCAATGATAAAGGGTACAACATATTGGAGCACAACACACGCCTACTTTCCGTTAATCTATCATCAGTTGGTCAGACTGCGCATGGGCGCCGGAATACGGCCGCCGCGGGCAATGAATTCATCTGACTTATATTTATTGACATTGATAATCGGGCAATGGCCGAGAAGGCCGCCAAACTCGACGTTATCGCCGACGCCCTTGCCCGGTACGGGGATGACGCGGACGGCCGTCGTCTTGTTGTTGATCATGCCGATGGCTGCTTCATCGGCGATGATGGCCGAAATGGTCGACGCCGGTGTATCGCCGGGAATGGCGATCATATCGAGGCCGACAGAGCAGACGCAGGTCATGGCTTCGAGCTTTTCAAGGCTCAGGCTGCCGCGGCCGACGGCTTCGAGCATGCCCTTGTCTTCGCTGACCGGGATGAAGGCGCCTGACAGGCCGCCGACGCGGGATGAAGCCATGAGACCGCCCTTCTTGACGGCGTCATTTAAAAGCGCCAGGGCTGCCGTCGTACCGCAGGCCCCGCAGCTTTCAAGGCCCATTTCTTCAAGAATGGAAGCCACACTGTCACCGACAGCCGGTGTCGGTGCCAAGGATAAGTCGATGATGCCAAAGGGCATATTGAGGCGTTTCGACGCTTCCATGGCGACCAATTGGCCGACACGGGTAATCTTAAAGGCCGTCTTCTTAATCGTTTCGGCGACGACATCAAAGGGTTCGCCCTTCACGTTTTCCAGGGCTACTTTTACGACGCCCGGGCCGCTGACGCCGACGCTGATACAGGAATCGCCGTTGGTGACGCCGTGGAAGGCGCCGGCCATGAAGGGATTGTCTTCTACCGCATTGGAGAAGACGACCAGTTTGGCACAGCCTAAGGCATCCTGTTCCTTCGTCCGTTCGGCCAAATCCTTAAAGACCCGCCCCATTTCAGCGACGGCATCCATGTTGATGCCGGCCTTCGTCGAGCCGACGGCGACAGAGCTGCAGACGAGATCGGTCACAGCCAGGCTTTCGGCGATGGAATCGATGAGGATCCGGTCGCCCTTACTCATGCCCCGTTCGACGAGGGCCGAAAAGCCGCCGATGAAGTTGATACCGATCGTCTTGGCCGCCTTATCAAGGGTCCGGGCGATATCGACATAACTCGTCATATCGCTGGCCCCGGCGACGAGGCTGATGGGCGTCACAGACACGCGCTTATTGATGATGGGCACGCCGTATTCGCGGGAAATGGCTTCCCCCGTCTCTACCAGGTGCTCGCCGTAGCGCGTGATTTTATCGTAAATGTTGCTGCACAACGTCTTGCCGTCACTGGCACAGCAGTCGAGGAGACTGATGCCCATGGTAATCGTCCGGACGTCAAGGTTGTTCTTTTGAATCATTTGATTCGTTTCAAGTACGTCATGGATTGTCAGCATATTCCCTCTCCTTAGCCCACACGATGCATGGCATCAAAAATAGCCTGGTTCTGGGCTCTGATTTCGACACCGAGGGTTTCACCCTTCTGCTTGAGCAAATCCTGAAGAGTATCTAAATCAATATCTGCAGGGTCCATATCAACAATCATGGCCATGTTGAAAATGCCATCTAAAATAACCTGATTAATGGTCAGTATATTTACCTTATGTTCCGCCATGATCTGACTGACGGCGGCGATGATACCCGTACGGTCCACGCCGACTACCGTGATTACAACTTTCACAGCTGCCCACCCCTTTGAGTTAGATTCTACGCTCCCCATTATAGCACAGGTAACGCAGTAAATGCCACTTTCGGCCCATGAAAAGGCCTTATGATACGAAAATCGAGTAAATCATTTCGATTTGAAAGAAACTTTCTATGCATCCAAAGCCTTGCGGATGAGGGACTTCCCTTCTTCAAGAAGCTTTCCGGCCTGTTCCTGGGAGACGAAGCTTTCGGCATAGAGCTTATACATGTCTTCCGTTCCCGACGGGCGGGCTGCGACCCAGCCGTCATCGGTCGTAATCTTGACGCCGCCGATAGCCGAATTGCCGTAAGGCGAACGGGACAGGACGGCCGTAATGGGACTGCCGCAGAGATTCTTTTCGGTTACATCCTTTTCCGTAAGCGAGCTGATCTTGTCCTTTTCTTCCAGCGTCGCCGGCGCATCGCTGCGCACGGTGTAGGGCCGGCCCAGTTCTTCACAGAGTCCTTCATAGTAAGCCGCCGGCGATTTTCCCGTAACGGCGTAGATTTCCGCTGCCAAGAGGCAGAGAATGATGCCGTCCTTGTCCGTCGTCCAGACGCTGCCGTCTTTAGCGATAAAGGAAGCACCGGCACTTTCTTCGCCGGAAAAGGCGATTTTCCCGTCTTCATAGAGGGGGCCGAAATACTTAAAGCCAACGGGGACTTCATAGAGAGGTACGTCGAGTTTTTTCGCCGCCCGAGCCAGCATATCCGTCGTAACGACGGTTTTAGCGATGCCCAGACCGTCGAAATGGCGATGGGTCATGAGGTAGTGCGCGGCGACGGTCAAAAAGGCGTTGGCCGTAATCATGCCGTCCGTGCCGCAGACGATGCCGAAACGGTCATAGTCGGGGTCATTGGCCAAAATGAGGCGATAATCGGCAGCCTGACCGGTAACGGCCGACATGACGTAGGCCGACGAGCAGTCCATGCGGACCTTGCCGTCATGGTCGTAATTCATAAAGGTGAACTGCGGATCGTACGTATCGTTAACAAAAGACAGGTTCAAATGGTAGCGTTCGGAAATACGGTGCCAGTAATTCATGCCCGAACCGCCGAGAGCATTGACCAAAATGGGAAGTCCGGCATCGCGGATGGCTTCCATGTCAAGGATGGACGCCAATTCAGCGACATATAAGCCCTTATAGTCATAAGGGACGACAAAATCACCCTGGGACGCTTCTTCATAGGAAATGGCCTTGACATCCTGATTATGACCTGCAAGAATGCGATTGGCTTCGGCTTCAATAGCCTTGGTCATGTCAGAACCTGCCGGTCCTCCCGTCGTCGGGTTGTACTTAATGCCGCCGTGTTCCGGAGGATTATGGGACGGCGTGAGGATCAGTCCGTCGGCTAAGTTTTCCTTACGGTGGTCATTAAAGCGCAGGATAGCCCTTGAAACAGACGGCGTCGGGACAAAATCGACGTCAGCGTCGACGTAGGCCGTAACCTTATTGGCCGAGAGGACCGACAAGACCGTTTCGAAAGCCAATTTCGATAAATAATGGGTGTCGGACCCGACGAACAACGGTCCGTCGGCACCAAAGTCGTGGCGGAAATTACAAACGGCCTGGGTAATGGCCGCAACGTGGTCTGCCGTAAAACTGCCGCTGCCGGCCTGACCGCGATGGCCTGACGTTCCGAAGCGCACCTGTTGATGGGGATCAGAGGCGTCAGGATGAATCGAATGATACGCCTTGGTCATGGCGTCCAAGTCGATGTAGTCTTCCGGTCTTACTTTCGTTCCTGCTAATTCATGTACTGCCATACTATCACCTGCTTTATTATTTTGACAAGGATTCAACGATTTTATACAATAAGAAAGAGTGCTGCCAATATCCTTGCGGATACTGTCATCACAGCATCTCATCGCGGCAATTCGTTTGTTTTCATTATAACAAAAAACGCATCATTATCCTAGATAAAAATGGCTTATCATCGAGGATATCTGAAAAAGAAAGGTGGTTTCTATGACAAAGTTTATCTCTTGGAATGTCAACGGTCTGCGGGCCGTCATGAAAAAAGGATTCTTAGATACATTTAACGACCTCGACGCCGACCTGTTCTGCCTGCAGGAAACGAAGCTCCAAGAAGGCCAGATCGACATCGACCTTCCGGGCTACGAACAGTATTGGAACTACGCCGACCGCAAGGGCTACAGCGGCACGGCCATCTTCACCCGCATCAAGCCCCTGTCCGTCCGTTACGGCATGGATAAGGACGAACACAATCACGAAGGGCGTTTGATTACCCTCGAGTTTGACGACTACTTCTTCGTCACCTGCTACACCCCCAATTCGCAAAGCGAACTGGCCCGCCTGCCCTACCGCATGCAGTGGGAAGACGACTTTAAGGAGTACCTCCTGTCCCTCCATCAGGAAAAACCGGTCATCGTCTGCGGAGACCTCAACGTCGCCCACCAGGAAATCGACCTCAAGAACCCCAAGACGAACCGCAAGAACGCCGGCTTCTCCGATGAAGAACGGCAGAAGATGACCGACCTTCTGGCTGCCGGCTTCACCGACACGTGGCGTCACTTCTACCCTGATAAAGAAGGCGTCTATTCGTGGTGGAGCTACCGCTTTAGAGCCCGCCAGAACAACGCCGGATGGCGCATCGACTACTTCCTGACGACGACCGACCTCGACGACCGCTTAGAATCGGCTTCTATTTACACCGACATCCTCGGCAGCGACCACTGCCCTGTCGGCCTCACTTTAAAATAAAACATATATTATAGCAAAAATGAGGCTCCTTGTCAAATGTTG